>NZ_CALFQK010000079.1:0-14865 GCF_937921195.1 uncultured Salinicola sp. | reverse complement strand
AGACGGTCCTCTCCACCGACTGGATCGAACGCTCCTGGCAGCCGCGCACCCGCTCGTTCTTCAATGGCGATGACTACGGCTACGGCTGGTTCATCACCGAACTCGCCGGCGAGCCGGTCTACTACGGCTGGGGCTACGGCGGCCAGTTGCTCTACGTTATCCCCTCCCGCGCCATGACCGTGGTGATGACCTCCGATCCGATGCCGCCCTCCAATGGCAGCAACTATGTCAATCGAGTCGAAACGCTGATCGGCGATTTGATCGAAGCGACAGGGAATCACAACGACGAGGAGCGCACGACGTGACACGATCCCATCACGATATCGACAACTGGACCCTGACCACGCCCGCCGCGCGCTCCCAGAACGGGGTGGTGGCTTCCCAGCACCGCGTCGCGGCTCAGGCGGGTGCGGCCCAGCTCGACGCCGGCGGCAACGCCATCGATGCCATCGTCGCCACCGCCTACGCGCTCAATGCCGTCGAACCGTGGATGAGCGGGCTCGGCGGCTCGGGCTTCATGGTGATCTGGCTGGCGAAGGGGCAGCACGCCGTGGCGCTGGATTTCCAGGGCACGCTGGCCGGCGACACGCGCCTCGAGGACTATCCCGTCGACCCGAACCTGCCGGCGACGCCGATGGGCTTTCCCGGTGTGGTCGATAGCGCCAATATCGAAGGCTACCGCTCGATCACCGTGCCCGGCGCCGTGGCGGGGCTCGATCATGCCCTCTCGCGCTTCGGCTCTCGGTCGCGCAATGACGTCATGACACCAGCCATTCAGCTGGCCGAGCGCGGGCTACAGGTCGACTGGTTCACCAGCCTGCAGATCGGCGTCTGCGCCCGCACCCTGGCACGCGATCCGATGTCCGCCTCGATCTATCTGCCCGGCGGCCATCCGGCCACGCCCGAGAGCCGGCTGAGAATCCCGAATCTGGCCGGGACGCTGCGCGAGATCGCCGCAGGCGGCGCCGAGACGTTCTATCGCGGTGCGCTGGCCGAGAGGATCGTCAGCGATCTGCAGGCCGGCGGCTCGCGCATCTCGCGCGAGGATTTCGCCGCCTGTGAAGTGTTCGAGTACGCGCCGATGGTCGCCGAGCATCGTGGTTACACGCTCTACACACCCGGAGAGGTCTCCGGCGGCCTGCGCCAGCGCGAAATGCTGGCGCACACGTTTGAGGCGATACCGATACCACCGGAAAGCCCGACACCGGCAACGTGGGTGGCCTATGCCGAAGCGCTGGAGGCGTGCTGGCGCCAGCACAAGATCCGCACCGGCGTGCTGCCGCCGAGGGCCGGGCCTGTCGACGGCGAGAACGGCGCCTGCACGTCGTCGATGTCGTCGGTGGACGCCGAGGGCAATATGGTGGCGCTCACCTACACCCTGCTCAACCGCTTCGGTTCCGGCGTCACCCTGCCCTCCACCGGCATGCTGATGAACGACAGCGTCAGCTACTTCGACCCGCGCCCCGGCTATCCGACGACGATGGCAGGCGGCAAGCGCATCAACTCGTCGAACATGTGCCCCACGGTGGCGGTGAGGGACGGCGAGGCGCGCTTCTCGGTGGGCGCTTCCGGCGGCAATCTGATCATGCCGGCGGTGACTCAGGTCGCGGCGCTGATGATGGATTTCGGCATGAACCTGGAGGAAGCCGTGCACCACCCGCGTCTCGATGCCAGCTACCGTGGTTCGGTTCGCGTCGACCCGCGCTTCGAGCCGGCGACGCTGAAGCGGCTGGGCGAACGTTTCGAACTGGAGATTGCCCAGCAGCTGGTGTTCCCCAAGCTCTACGCCTGTGTGTCGGCGGTCTCACGCGATCCCGAAACCGGCGAATGCCTCGGGATCAACGACCCGACACAGCCGATCGGCGGCGGTGCCGCGCCGGCAACGTTCGACATGGAACCGCTGGGCGATGATGCACCGATCGTGCGCCCCTGACCATTACCGGGAATCTCGCAATGACCATCGTCGTATCAATACCGGGTGTGGATAAAACGCGTTGGTGGATCGAGCAGCTCCAGAAGCTGCTCCCGAACTGGACGATCCGCCCGATCGACGACCCAGGCGACGCCGACGCCGTCACCTACGCCGTGGTCTGGAAGCCGGCGACCGGCGCCTTTCTCCCCTTCCCCCATCTCAAGGCGATCGTCTCGCTGGGCGCCGGCATCGACCACGTGCTGGCCGATGTCGAGTTGCCGCGCCAAGTGCCGATCATTCGCACCGTCGGCACGGATCTGACCCAGCGCATGCGCGAATACGTGGCGCTGCACGTGCTGCGCCACCACCGCGACATGCCGACCATCACTGCCAATCAGCGCGAGCGGCGCTGGAAGCAGCGGGTGGTGCCGCCCGCCACCGGTCGCACCGTCGGCGTCATGGGGCTCGGCAACCTCGGCGGTGCTGCGGCGCGGACCCTCGCCGCGCTCGGCTTCGAGACGCTCGGCTGGGCACGCACGAAGCGCGAGATCGAAGGTGTCATCACCTACACCGGCGAGGCCGAATTCGATACCTTCGTCCACCGCTGCGAGATCCTGGTCTGCCTGCTGCCGCTGACCGACGCGACGACGGGCATTCTCGATGGCGCACTCTTCGCCAGGCTCCCGCGAGGCGCCAGCCTGATCAACGCCGGCCGGGGGCAGCACCTGGTCGAGGCGGATCTCATCGCGGCTCTGGACGAGGGCCAACTGAGCCATGCCACCCTGGACGTCTTCCAAGTCGAGCCGCTGCCGAGCGAGCATCCGTTCTGGTCGCACCCCAGGATCACGGTGACGCCCCACATCGCCTCGCTGATCGACGCGCCCACCGGCAGCCGCATCGTCGCCGCCAATATCGAGCGCTTCGAGCAGATCGGGCATGTCGACGATCTGGCCGATGCCGAGCGGGGATATTGAGCCGTCATCAGGACGCGAGTCGCCACCAACGTCGGCCGCCACCCGACGCCACAACTTGCTAAACTGGCTGTGCACCAGATCACGACTTTCGATTTATCCACAGGCGGATGCCAAGGGGTCCTATGTCCGGTAACAAAGAAGCCAGCAAGAAAGACAACACCGCGAGTCGACGCAACATCAAGTCCTGGCTGACGGACATGGACGGCGTGCTGGTACATGAAAACAAGGCCATTCCCGGTGCCGCGGACCTGATCAACCAGTGGCGGGAGCGGGAGATTCCGTTTCTGGTACTGACCAACAACTCGATCTTCACCCCCCGCGATCTCAGCGCGCGCCTGCGACACAGCGGCCTGGAGGTCCCCGAGGAGAAGATCTGGACCTCGGCGCTGGCCACGGCGGCGTTCCTGCGCGATCAGGCGCCGGGGGGCTCGGCCTTCGTCGTCGGCGAGGCCGGCCTGACCACGGCGATCCACGAGGCCGGGTTCATCATGACCGACGCCAAGCCGGACTACGTGGTGATCGGCGAGACCCGCTCCTACTCGTTCGAGGCGATCACCAAGGCGATTCGGCTGATCAACCAGGGCGCCCGCTTCATCTGCACCAACCCCGATGCCACCGGGCCGAGCCAGGAAGGCGTGCTGCCGGCCACCGGCGCGGTCGCCGCGCTGATCACCGAAGCGACGGGGCGCAAACCCTATATCGTCGGCAAACCCAACCCGATGATGTTTCGCTCGGCGCTGAACAAGCTGGGTGTCCACTCCGACGGCACCGGCATGATCGGCGACCGCATGGATACCGACATCGTCGCCGGCATCGAAGCGGGGATGCACACGGTGCTGGTGCTGAGCGGTATCGCCGACAAGGCCGAGATCGAACGCTATCCGTTCCGGCCCAAGGAGATCATGTCGTCGGTGGCGGAGCTGGTGGACAAGTGAGTTTGCCGGACGGCTGGCGATTCGATCATCGCCTCGTCAGTCGTCCAGCAGCTCTTCACCCATCAGCCTTGCGCCCAGCAGTCGGCCATTCTCGAGACAATCCCCTACCGCGATCCCCCCGCGCCAGTTGCCCGCCAGGTGCAGGCCTGGATGGCCCTGAAGCGCAGCGTCCAGCGCCGCGATGCGCTCCAGGTGTCCGAGCTCGTACTGCGGGATGGCCTGTGGCCAGCGCGTTACCTTCTGCCACACCGGCTCGCCATGAATCCCCAGGAGATCGCGAAGATCGTCGATGACCTGCGCCACCTGCGCCGCATCATCGCCGTCGGCGGCACCCGGGTCCTGGCGGCCGCCGATGAACACATTGAGCAGCTTGTGGCCCGCCGGTGCGCGGTTGGGAAATAGCGTCGACGAGAACAGCGCCCCCAGGGTGCGCCGCCCTTCCGAGCGGGGAATCAGCACGCCGAACCCATCCAGCGGGTGGGCGATATCCTGCTCGCGAAAGCCCAGCGCGATGGCGTTGACCGGCGGATAGGCGATGGCCGCCAGCGGTTCCGCCAGCGCCGGGGCCAATGGCGCCAGCAGCCGTGCCGCGACTGGCGCCGGTACCGCCAGCACCAGCGACCCGGCGCGCCATTCCCGACCCTGATCGTCCACGACGACCCACTGCTCGCCTTCACGGCGCAGGCTACGTACAGAGCAATCGGTATGAATGGCAGCCGTCGGCTGGGCCACGATACGCTCCGCCAGCCGATCGGCAAGATGCTGCAAGCCCCGGGGGAAACTCACCAGCTTGCCACGCCACTCGACGGGAACGCCCGCCGGGTCGCGACGCGACTGCCGCAGGCGTGTCAGGCCGCCGACGATCAGCGAGCGGTGCTCGCGCTCGATCGCCGCCAGCCGCGGCATCGCTGCCTGGACCGACAACCGGTTCGGATCACCGGCATGGACGCCGGAGACGAACGGATCGACCATGCGCGCGAGAATTCGTGGGCCGAGGCGACGTTCGACGAAAGCGGCGAGGGTCTCCTCCGGTGCGCTCGAGCGACCGATGAAAGGCTCTCTAGCCAGCCGTGCCCAACCGCGCCAGCCGATGAGCGGGCTGGTCAACGCCTCGATCGGCTTCATCGGCAGCGCCACCGGTTTGCCGTCCATCACCACGTAGCGCTTGTTGGCGATGGCGTTGGCCGGTTGTGCCTCGTCGAGCAGGTCGAGTTCGTCGAGCAGCGCGTAGAGCGGCGGCTTCATGATCACGGTGTTGGGGCCGTGTTCGATCTGCCATTCGCCATCGCGCTCGGTACGCAGGTTGCCGCCAACCTGGTCATTGCCCTCGAGCACGGTGACGCTCCGGCCGCGCTTGGCCAGGGCCCAGGCGGCGGCCAGGCCGGTGGCCCCGGCGCCGACGATCAGGGTGGCGGAAGGCGCTTCATGTCGGTCGGCGGGCGTATTGGCCGGAACGTCTGGAACATGGCTGGTCATGGGGGCTCGCGCGGGAGAGTGTCATGTGAAGTCTACGCAGACATCGCTCGCCCCGCATCCCGCCGGCGTGCGGCGTCTTGCCGCCACGCCGGCCGGTGGGAACGCTCATTCGCCGGGCTCGCCCGGATGACAGCCGGGCGCCGCCACATAGCGGTCGCAGTCCGGCATCACGGCGGTCTCCTCGTGGGGCGTGCCATCCGGTGCCCAGTCATAATCCACCAGCTGCGCGCGGTAGACCTGGTTGGTGACGTAGTCGTCGTTCGGCATCGACTTGCCGAAGAACGGGCTCACGTACTCCCACACGATCTCGCCTTCCGGCGTGACCTGGAACAGCCGGCCGTCCTGGCCCTCGTCGATCAGCGTATTGCCGTTGGGCAGCCGCCGCGCGCTCGAGATGAACGAGCTATAGAAGGTGTAGGGCGAACGTCCCGACATATTGCCGGTGTACTGCCACACGATCTTGCCGCTGCTCGGATTCACCTCGATCACGCGGGACGAAGAGAAGAACCCCTGCTTCGAGGGCGGGAAGCCGGCATTGCCCTGGTTGTCGAAGATCAGCAGGTTGCCGGCGCCCGGCAGGCCCTCGGGGATGAGGTGGACATCGTGGGACCCCACGGTCTGATCCACGGGGCGGCCAAGCTTGCCATTGAGCTGCAGGGCCGGCAGATCGGGGCCGATACGCCAGACGATCTCGCCGCTCTGCCGGTCGACGATGAAAGTGACGTTGGCGTTGCGGGAGTTGACCAGGATATTGTCCGGCGCAAAGCGCTCGTCGCCGGCGTCGTACCAGCGGTTGGGCCCCACCGGTACGGCCGTGTTCAGATGCAGGAAGTCGGGATCCTCGGAATCCTTGAGCGCGCGCAGGCCAGCATCGGAAAACCCCATCTCGTCGAGATGATCGCCTGACTTCCACGCCCATACCACCCGGCCCTCGTCATCGACCTCCTCGATGCCGTTCTCGATGATCGGATAATCGAAGCCGTTGAGTTCCCGCATCTCGGCGGTCATCACCAGGTTGTTGCCGTTGGGCAGGCGGCGCATGTCGTGATGCTGGTAGACCGGATCCTGCTGGCTGCCCCACTGCCACTTCACGTCGCCGTCCCAGTTCACCTCCGCCACGGAGGCGTTGGTGAGACCGTTGCCGGGGCTGGCGTGCTCGGGGAGCTTCTCGGCCCGTGCCAGCTGCACCAGCAGATGGCCTTTCTCGCCGCCGGCCTGATCGGCGGAGAGCGGAATGGGGGGGAAGCTCTCGTAGTCCCAACGGTGCACTTCGTTGCCGTTCATGTCGATCAGGTGGGTCTTGCGATCGCCGCCGGGGAACAGCACGAAGCCGTTGTAGGCCCGCTCGGGATCATAGTAGGTGGTGCCGGTGGGAAAGCTGCTGGGCAAGGCCAACGCCGTGGTCGCCGTGGCCATCAGCCAGGCGCCCAGCAGTACCGAAACGGATCCTCTCCGTGACATCATCGCTCGTCGCTCCTTCGTCGAGTCCCGCCCTGTGCGGGTCTGGCCGGCATGACAACATGCCGGCGATCCTTGTCTGGCCGATGATGACAGCGATGCGTCACCGCCGGCTCGTCCATAGACCCTCGCCACGCCATTTCGATCCCCACCCGGAAATGTTCGGCGCCTAAACGGCGTCCGGCAACCGCTCGGTGAACTCGGCGATCGTCATCGGCTTGGAAAACATCGGGTAGTCGTAGCGGATCGCGGCATCATGCTCGGCCTCGCTGGTCGCGGCGACGCCGTCGGTCAGTGTCAGCACCTCGAAGCCTTTCTCGTAGCCCGAGCGCATGGTCGATTCCACGCAGCAATTGGTCAGGAATCCGGCCAGAACGATGGTTTCGATACCCTTGCTGCGCAGGATGAAATCGAGGTTGGTCGAGGCAAAGGTATCCAGACCGCGCTTGCCCTCGATGACGATGTCATCGGCCTGCGGCGTCAGGGCATCGCAGATCTCGGCGCCCCATTCACCTTTGACGAAGGCCTTGCCGTCGACGACACCCGCGAGGATGCCGTAGGGCTGAGACGTGATCTCGCCATAGCCGGCCGCGAAGTGGATCGGTGCATGCAGCACACTGACACCCGCCGCCCGTGCCGTGGCGACGAGACGCTGGGTCTTGGCCAGCATGTCCTCGCGCGCCATGACGGCTTTGACGGCATCGTGGAGTACGCCACCGGGCGTGGTGAAGTCGTTCTGGAATTCGATCAGTACCAGGGCGGTCTTGACCGGATCGATGCGCTGGGAGAGGGCGGATGTCATGACGGAAGGCTCCTGGCAGGGAATGGACTCGCTATCGTTCAGCGTAGCCCAAACCCGGTCAGAGAGCGGTAATGCTGCGAACGCTAGCCGTATACGCCTTGGCTACGCAGATAGTCGTCGTAGTTGCCGCTGAAATCGACGATGCCATCCTCTTTCATCTCGATGATGCGGGTCGCCAGCGAGCCGACGAACTCGCGGTCGTGGCTGACGAAGATCAAGGTCCCGGGGTAGTTCTCCAGCGCCAGGTTGAGCGCCTCGATCGACTCCATGTCGAGGTGGTTGGTGGGCTCGTCCATCACCAGCACGTTGGGCTTCTGCAGGATCAGCTTGCCGAACAGCATGCGCCCCTGTTCGCCGCCGGAGATCACCTTCACCGACTTGCCGATGTCGTCGTTGGAGAACAGCATGCGGCCCAGCGCGCCACGCACCGTCTGCTCGCCCTCGGTGGTCCACTGGCGCATCCACTCGAACAGCGTCTCGCCGCTCTCAAAATCGGCGGCGTGGTCCTGGGCGAAATAGCCCACTTCCGCCGCGTCGGTCCACTTCACCTCGCCCGCATCCGGCGTCATCGTGCCGACCAGGCAGTTGAGCAATGTCGTCTTGCCGATGCCGTTGGGGCCGATGATGGCGACCCGCTCGCCGGCCTCGACCTGCAGCCCGAAACGCTCGAACAGCACGTTGTCGCCCCACGCCTTGGAGAGCTTTTCCACGGTCAGCGCATGGCGGTGGATCTTCTTGCTCTGCTCGAAGCGGATGAACGGGCTGACCCGCGACGACGGCTTGACCTCCTCGAGCTGGATCTTGTCGATCTTGCGCTGGCGCGAGGTGGCCTGCTTGGCCTTGGACGCATTGGCCGAGAAGCGGCTGACGAACTGCTGCAGCTCGGCGATCTCGGCCTTCTTCTTGGCGTTGTCGGCATGCAGGCGCTCGCGGGCCTGGGTGGCGGCGATCATGTACTCGTCGTAGTTGCCGGGGAACAGCCGCAACTCGCCGTAGTCGAGATCCGCCATGTGCGTGCAGACGCTGTTCAGGAAGTGGCGGTCGTGGGAGATGATGATCATGGTCGAGCTGCGCGCCCGCAGGATCTCTTCCAGCCAGCGGATGGTGTTGATGTCCAGATGGTTGGTGGGCTCGTCGAGCAGCAGCACATCGGGATCGCTGAACAGCGCCTGGGCCAGCAGCACGCGCAGCTTCCAGCCCGGTGCCACCACGCTCATCGGCTGGGTGTGCTGCTCCAGCGGGATGCCCAGCCCCAGCAGCAGTTCACCGGCCCGGGACTCCGCGGTATAGCCCTCGAGTTCGGCGAAGCGGACCTCCAGGTCGGCGACCTTCATGCCGTCCTCGTCGCTCATCTCCGCCTGGGAGTAGATGCGCTCACGCTCCGCGGTGACTTCCCACAACTCCTCGTGGCCCATGATCACGGTGTCGATCACGCGCTCGTCCTCGAACGCGAACTGATCCTGGCGCAACTTGCCCAGCCGCGTGGTGGCGTCCTTCATCACCTGGCCGCCGGTCGGCTCCAGGTCGCCCCCCAGGATCTTCATGAAGGTGGACTTGCCGCAGCCGTTGGCGCCGATCAGGCCGTAGCGATGGCCACCGCCGAATTTGACGGAGACGTTCTCGAACAGCGGCTTGGGGCCAAACTGCATGGTGATATTGGCAGTAGAGAGCACAGCGGGGAATCTCGCGGAAACGGCGTGAATGAAACGACGACAGAGGAAACGAAACGACGAAAGCCGAGGCAGGCTCGACTTTCGTCTTGGACGTTCGTCTCATGCGGATTGTACGCGGATGCGGCGCTCGCTCATACGCCGCATGCCGACAGATTGCGCGAAGGGCCCTCGCCGGGGCGGGTTTTCACTCGCCGCGGGGGAAGCGCTGGGACTCCTCGACGATGTTGAGGTCCATGTGATTGCGCATGTAGCGCTGGGAGGCATCCTGCAACGGCTGATGATCCCACGGGTAGTAGTGCCCGTTGCGCAGCGCTTCGTAGACGATCAGCCGTTGGGCCTGGCTTTCGCGCACCTCGGCGTCGAAGCGCTGCATGTCCCAGCGCTCGCGGACCTTGGCCTGGAACGTCGCCAGCGTCCCCGCGTGATCCGGGTCGTCGGCCAGGTTGCGGGTCTCGTGGGGATCCGCCTCGAGATCGAACAGCTGCGGCGGGTCGATCTCGCAGTGGTTGAACTTCCACCGCCCTTCGCGAATCGTGACCAGCGGTGCCTGGGTGCCCTCGGCGGCGTACTCCATGTAGACCGGCGCCTCGCGGGTGCCGCCCCGGGCCAACGGCAACAGCGACTGGCCATCGGTCCAGGGTTCGACCTCGGAGAGATCGATCCCCACCAGCTCGGCCAGTGTGGCGTTGACATCGATGGTCGAAACCGGCGTCTCCACCGAACGCGGCTCCAGTCCCGGCGCGGCGATCATCAGCGGGACTCTCGAGGAGCCCTCGAACGGACTCATTTTGAACCACAGCCCTTTCTCGCCGATCATGTCTCCGTGATCGGAGCAGACCACGATGATGGTGTCGTCGAGCATCCGGGTCCGTTCCAGCACGTCCAGAATCGAGCCAACCTTGTCGTCGATATAGGAGATATTGGCGAAATAGCCGCGCCGTGCCCGGCGCACGTCTTCAGGCTGGATATCGAATTTCGTGTAGTCGTTGGCCTCGAAGATCCGCCGACTGTGCGGGTCGAGCTCGTCGAAGGGCACCACCTCCTGCTCTGGATCGAGGTGTTCGCAATCCTCGTACAGGTCCCAGAACTGGCGCCGCGCGACATAAGGATCGTGGGGGTGGGTGAAGCTCACGCACATCGCCCAGGGCCGCGGATCGTGACCGCGGGAGAGATCGAACAGTTTCTGCTCGGCGTGGAAGGCGACCTCGTCGTCGTACTCCATCTGGTTGGAGATCTCGGCGACGCCTGCGCCGGTGACCGAGCCCAGATTGTGATACCACCAGTCGATGCGCTCGCCGGGTTTGCGATAGTCCGGCGTCCAGCCGAAGTCGGCGGGATAGACGTCGGTGGTCAGGCGCGTCTCGAAGCCGTGCAACTGGTCCGGCCCCACGAAGTGCATCTTGCCGGAGAGGCAGGTCGAATAGCCTGCGCGACGCAGATGATGGGCCCAGGTCGGCACCGCGGAGCGGAATTCGGCGGCGTTGTCGTAGACGCCGGTGCGCGACGGCAACTGGCCCGACATGAAGGCCGCACGACCCGGCGCACACAGATAGCTCGGCGTGTAGGCGTTATTGAAATTCACCGCTCGCCTGGCCAGCTTCTTCAGGTTCGGCGCATGCAGAAAATCTGCCGGCCCGTTCTCGAACAGCGTGCCATTCACCTGATCGGCCATCAGCACCAGAATATTCGGTCGCGTCATGCTCCCTCCCTGCGTCGTTGGATTGGGCGTTCGAGCCAAGTTGGATTTGGCGCTCGCGTTGACGTCTCAGCTTGCGCGCCGGGCAGGGAGTGGCGCAAACGATCAATTCGGCGCCTGAGGCCAAGCGAGGCTTGGGCTGGCTTCCGCTCGCGCTATCGCCAACCGCTCCTGCCGCAGAGACCTCCTCGATGTCAGTGAATCTTCACCCGACACCGCCGAGTCGTTCCAAAAGTCGGCGTTTCGTCCAATTTTCGCCCGCTGCCATTGCGTAATCTGGTCACCAAGCGTCGAGCGACTCATGGCACGGGAAGGGCTACGGTGCCGTCCGCCCTCGATTCGATCACGGCTTTTCACCATCACTCATCGAGAAGGGGCTGATCATGTCACCGAAACTGGAAGTCTTGACGCCGAACAACTGTCAGATCATTTTCATCGACCAGCAGCCGCAGATGGCGTTCGGCGTGCAGTCCATCGATCGCCAGGTGCTGAAGAACAATGTGGTGGGGCTGGCCAAGGCCGCCAGCATCTTCGGCATCCCCACCACCATCACCACGGTGGAAACGCTCAGTTTCTCCGGGCATACCTTTCCCGAACTGCTCGCCGTCTTTCCGGATCTCCCCATTCTCGAGCGCACGTCCATGAACTCCTGGGACGACCAGAAAGTGCGCGACGCCCTGGCCAACAATGGCCGCAACAAGGTCGTCGTCGCCGGTCTGTGGACGGAGGTCTGCAACAACACCTTCGCGCTCTCCGCCATGCACGATGCGGACTACGAGATCTACATGGTCGCCGATGCCTCCGGCGGCACCTCGAAGGACGCGCACGACTATGCCATGCAGCGCATGATCCAGGCCGGCGTCGTGCCGATGACCTGGCAGCAGGTGCTGCTGGAGTGGCAGCGCGACTGGGCGCACAAGGATACCTACGACGCCGTCATGGCACTGGTCAAGGAGCACTCCGGCGCCTACGGCATGGGGGTCGACTACGCCTACACCATGGTGCACGGCGCAGACGAGCGGGTGAAACATGGCCCGACCGAGGAGCCGGTTCCCGCGCGCTGACCGCTCGTCCTCCTTCCGCCAATCGTCCCGAGAGGTCAGTGCGGCCATGAAGCTCTATCTGCTCTCCATCGGTGCCGGCGTACTGGTCGGCATCCTCTACAGCCTGCTGCAGGTTCGTTCACCGGCCCCGCCGATCGTGGCGCTCCTGGGGCTGCTGGGCATGCTCTGCGGCGAGCAGGTGATTCCGGTGGCCAAACACGTTCTGGCGGGCACCTCGCTGGCCTCGGCCTGGCATCGGTCCGACTGCAGCAATCACATCCTCGGCGTACTGCCGGGCAGACACAACGGCCAGCGTCCGCTGGAGCCACCGCCATGCGAACCCTCGGCCCACAGCGACGACAACCCGCCAGCCTCGGAGGAACGTCCGTCATGAACCGCTCAGACAATTCCACCTCACCGTCACTCCCCGATCTGATTCTGGTCAACGGGCGGATCACCACCCTGGATCCCTCCCAACCGCAAGCGGAAGCCGTCGCCATCCAGGGCGGTCGCTTTTCGAAGGTGGGCACGACCCGCGACATCACGGCGCTGGCCAACGCCAGCACCCAGGTCATCGACCTGCGAGGCAAGCCGGTGCTGCCGGGGCTGATCGACAACCACACCCACGTCGTGCGCGGCGGATTGAATTTCAACATGGAGCTGCGCTGGGACGGCGTGCCGTCATTGGCCGATGCCATGCGCATGCTCAAGCAACAGGTCGCGATCACCCCGCCACCGCAGTGGGTGCGCGTCGTCGGCGGATTCACCGAGAACCAGTTCGCCGAGAAGCGCCTGCCCACACTTGAAGAACTCAACGCCGTCGCACCGGACACCCCGGTGTTCATCCTGCATCTGTACGATCGCGCGCTGCTCAACGCCGCCGCGCTACGTGCCGTCGGCTACACCAAGGAGACGCCCGAACCGCCGGGCGGCGAAATCCTGCGGGATGGCAAGGGCAACCCCACCGGCCTGCTGCTGGCGCGTCCCAACGCCACCATTCTCTACTCGACGTTGGCCAAGGGTCCCAAGCTGCCGTTCGACTACCAGCTCAACTCGACGCGACACTTCATGCGCGATCTCAACCGGCTCGGCGTCACCAGCGTCATCGATGCCGGCGGTGGCTTCCAGAACTACCCCGAAGACTACGCGGTGATTCAGAAGCTGGCGGACGACGGCGAGCTGACGGTGCGTCTCGCCTATAACCTGTTCACCCAGAAGCCCAAGGAGGAGAAGCAGGACTTCCTGAACTGGACCCGCTCGACCACCTACAAACAGGGCGACGACTATTTCCGCCATAACGGCGCCGGCGAGATGCTGGTGTACTCCGCGGCCGATTTCGAGGACTTCCGCGAACCCCGGCCCGACATGCCACCGGAGATGGAGGGCGAGCTCGAGGAGGTGGTCCGCGTACTCGCCCAGAATCGCTGGCCTTGGCGGTTGCACGCCACCTACGACGAGACCATCAGCCGGTCTCTGGACGTGTTCGAAAAGGTCAACGAGGAGATTTCGCTCGAAGGCATCCACTGGTTCTTCGATCACGCCGAAACCGTCTCCGAGCGCTCCATGGAGCGGATCGCGGCGCTAGGTGGCGGCATTGCGGTGCAGCATCGCATGGCCTATCAGGGCGAGTACTTCGTCGAGCGCTATGGCGCCGGGAGCGCCGAGGCGACGCCGCCGATCGCGCGGATGCTGGAACTGGGCGTGCGCACCTCGGCCGGCACCGACGCCACGCGTGTCGCCTCCTACAACCCCTGGGTCTCGCTGGCCTGGCTGGTGACCGGCAAGACCGTCGGCGGCCTGCGACTCTACCCACGGCATCACTGCCTGGATCGCGATACGGCGCTGCGGATGTGGACCGAGAAGGTCACCTGGTTCTCCAACGAGGAGGGCAACAAGGGGCGCATCGCTGCGGGCCAACTGGCCGATCTGATCGTTCCGGACCGGGACTTCTTTACCTGCGCCGAAGACGAGATCGCCCATGCCAGCTCGCAACTGACCGTGGTCGGCGGACGCGTGGTCTACGCAACGGCGGATTTCGCGGGGCTGGACGACGCCCCACCCCCGGCCATGCCGGACTGGTCGCCGGTCAACCGTTACGGAGGCTACGCCGGTTGGAAGGAGGCGGAAGCGGCCGCCAACCCGGCACCGGTGATGCGTGTCTCCGCCAGCGCGTGCGGCTGCGCCTCCGGTTGCGCCGTCCACGGCCACGATCATGCGCGCGCCTGGGCCAGCCAGGCGCCGGCCTCGGATCTGAAAGCCTTCTGGGGCGCGCTAGGCTGCGCCTGCTGGGCGGTGTGAGGTGAACCTGACGAGTGCGCGTAATCCGCGCTGGGTCGCGGCCCTGGTAAGCCAGCCCGGCATGCTGAGGCTGGCCCGGACCGGACTGGCCTCTGCCTACCTGATCGGTGGTCTCGACAAACTCTGGCACTTCGAGGCCGCCATCCAGGAGCAGGCCCATTTCGGCCTTCATCCCGCCTGGCTGTGGGCAACGCTTGCGATCATCATCGAACTGGCAGGCTCGCTGTGCATCATCTTCAACCGCTGGACATGGCTCGGCGCCGGCGCGCTCGGCTGCCTGACGCTGGTGGCGATGCTGGTCGCCAACGATTTCTGGAACCTCACCGGCCAAGCCCGCTTCATGGCGATGAACGCCTTCTTCGAGCATCTCGGCCTGATCGCCGCACTGGTTCTCGTGACGCGACTCTCCGATACACCCGGTTCTGACACACCGCTCGCTGACACACGGCGCTCCGAGACGTCATCGGAGGAAAGATCATGAAGCACGAGGACACCGTACTCGCCGGCATCGCGGGCTACGTTGACACGCTCGGCTTCGTTGCCCTCTTCGGGCTGTTCACCGCCCACGTGACCGGCAACTTCGTGCTGATCGGGGCGC
>NZ_CALFQK010000078.1:0-10653 GCF_937921195.1 uncultured Salinicola sp. | reverse complement strand
CAGGTACGGCGAGGCGGTGGCGGTGTGGGTCCGGCTGGTGGAGGGCGCCGAGCTCGACGAGGAGGCGATCCGCGCCTACTGTCGCGACCGTATCGACCACCACAAGATCCCGCGCTACGTCCGGTTCGTCGACGAATTCCCCATGACCGTCAGCGGCAAGGTGCAGAAATTCCGCATGCGTAAGGCCACCAGTCACGAACTGGGATTGGAGTCGCCATCGGGCACGGCCTGATCAACCGCCAAGTCGTGTCCCACCGCGACCCAGGCAACCGGCCACTTCGGATTGCCACACCACGACGATCGCACTCGATGACGCTATACCTGGGCGTAGCCGCCATCGACGAAGACCTCGCCACCGGTCATGTAGCTGCTGTCACTGGAAGCGAGAAACGCGGCTACCGCGGCCGTTTCGGCGGGATCCCCCATCCGTCCCAGTGGCGTTGCCTGCATCTGTCCGGTGAGGATGTCGTCGTTCAGTAGCCCTTTCACCGTGTCCGTCTCCGTCAGGCCGGGAGAGAGCACATTAACCCGAATACCGCTGCCTCGGAGATCCTGGGCCCAGCTCCTGGCGAGATTGCGAACGGCCGCCTTGGAGGCGCTGTAGACGCTCATTGCCGGCGTCCCCGTCACCCCCACCGTCGACCCCGTCAGAATGATCGAACTGCCGGCTGGCATCAGAGGCAGTGCCTTTTGCACCGTGAACAGCGTGCCCCTGACGTTGATATCGAACGTCCGGTCGAAATGCTCGGGTGTGATCGCACCGAGAGCCACCAGCTCACCGACCCCGGCATTCGCGACCAGGATATCGAGACTGCCCCTTTCGGATTTCACCGCCGAGAACAGGCGATCGAGATCTGCCGACTTCGTGACGTCGCCCCGGACGGCACGCGCATGGGAGCCGAGCTCGGCCACTGCCGCGTCGAGCGCTTCCTGTCTGCGCCCGAAGAGATAGACGAACGCCCCCTCCGCCGTGAAGCGCTTCGCCGTGGCCAGGCCGATTCCCGATGCGCCGCCGGTGATCACGGCGGTCTTTCCCTGTAGCTTACCCATCCGTCTGCACTCCTGGTATTGAGAGGAGGCAGGTTAAGAATTAACATTCTTTTCTACAAGTATGCACCTTTTGGTAAGTATCAAAATGAACGAGAAACCCTTGGCACCCTCGCCTTTCATCTGTGGTCTCGACGCCACGCTCCATGTCATGGGCGGCAAGTGGAAGCCGCTTATCCTCCACTTCCTGGCGGGTGGCTCGCTGCGCTACGGCGAACTGAAGCGCAGCATCCGTGGCATCAGTCACAAGATGCTGATTCAGCAGCTCAAGATGCTGGAGCGGGATGGCGTCGTGTCGCGGACGGATCACGGGGAGATTCCTCCCCGCGTGGATTACGCACTGACGCCGCTTGGCCACAGCCTGTGCGAAGCGCTCAGGCCACTGTGCAGTTGGGGAGACCAGCACACCGCGACGATCGCCGCCATGCTGGAAAAGCGCGAAGCGTAGCCACCCGCGCGTTCGGCCCTGGGTTGACGGCGTCAGTGAGTCAGCCCCGATTGACCACCGCCATGGTCAGCCGCGACATGCACACCAGCCGGCCGCGCTCGTCCTCGATGCGGATCTCCCACAGCTGGGTGGTGCCACCGATATGCAGCGGCCGGGCGCACCCCTCGACCCAGCCCTGGCGCACCGCGCGCACGTGGTTGGCGTTGATCTCCAGGCCCACCGCCATCTTGCTCTCGTCGGCCAGGCAAAGGTTCGCCGCAATGCTGCCCAGCGTCTCCGCCAGCACCACCGAGGCGCCGCCGTGGAGCAGGCCGTAGGGCTGGTGGGTGCGCGCATCCACCGGCATGCGTCCGCGCAGGCTCTCTTCACCCAGCTCGGTGAACTCGATACCGATATGCTCGACCAGCGTCCGCCGGCACTCGGCGGCGAGGGTTTCCAGGGAAGATTCGCGTTTCCAGATCGACATGACAGGGATCTCCGGTGACGACAGCGGAGGAGGCCGACGCCTCCCTCTTTAGGCTAGTTCTCGTATTAACACGTTGACGTTAACGTTAATCAATACCTATCGTCATCTCGTCTCGACGTGGTCCCGAATCGGGCAGGCGTGCTTATTCACACCCTTACCGGGACTTACCCACGACTTATCCACAGCAACTCTCAACCATAACAACGCCCATTCACAACGACGTCCATCCACAACAACGTCCATCCACAACAACAATGCTCTCGCTACCAGTCATGGTGACGGAGCTCCGACCAAGGCCATCGACCCATGAGTACACTGGCTATCGTTGTCTCGCTGATCCTGCTGATCGTCCTCGCCTATCGCGGCATCACCGTGCTGCTGCTGGCGCCGCTGATGGCGTCGCTGGCGGTGCTGCTGTCCGGGGAAGCCGGGCTGCTGCTGCCGATCTACACCGGCACCTTCATGAGTGCGCTCGGCGGCTATCTGATCAAGTTCTTCCCGCTGTTCATCCTCGGCGCCCTGTTTGGCCAGTTGATGGCCGATTCCGGCGCCGCGCATGCCATCGCCAACTGGATCATCAAGCGCCTCGGCACCCGCCACGTGGTGCTGACCGTGGTGCTGGCCTGCGCCATCCTGACCTACGGCGGCGTATCGCTGTTCGTGGTGGCGTTCGCGGTCTTCCCCATCGGCGCGGCGCTGTTCCGCGAGACCGGCACGCCCAAGCGGCTGATCCCCGGTGCCATCGCGCTGGGTTCGTTCACCTTCACCATGACCGCCCTGCCGGGGACGCCCGCGATCCAGAACGCGATCCCGATCCCGTTCTTCCAGACCACCAGTTTCGCCGCGCCGGGGCTCGGCATCATCGCCGGCTGCCTGATGCTGGGGCTTGGCACCTGGTGGCTGCAGTCCCGTGCCAGCAAGGCGATGCGCCAGGGCGAGGACTACGGCCATCACCCCAACGAGAAGATCGACGTCGCCGAGGTGCCCGTCATCGGCACCGTCGCCGCCTTCACGCCGCTGGTGATGGTGATCCTGCTCAACGGCCTGCTGACCTACTGGATTCTGCCGAGCCTCGATTTCTCGCAGCTGCCGGAAGCGCGCTTCGGCGCCCTCGATCCCAACTCGATGCTCGGGCTGTGGGCGATCATCATCGCGCTGCTGGTGTCGTGTGCCTGGCTGGTCGTCACCCGCTGGCGGCACTGGGCGGACCTCAAGGAGACCATCAACAAGGGCTGTTTCGGCTCGATGCTGCCGGTGTTCAACACCGCCTCCGAAGTGGGTTACGGCGCGGTGATCGCCAGCCTGGCCGGCTTCGTGGTCATCCGCGATGCGGTGCTCAGCCTCGCCCCCGGCAACCCGCTGATCTCCGAGGCGGTGTCGATGAACGTGCTGGCCGCCATCACCGGTTCCTCCTCCGGCGGCATGAGCATCGCCCTCAGCGTGCTCGGCGACGACTACCTGCGCATGGCCAACGCGGTCGGTCTCAACCCCGAACTGCTGCACCGGGTCGCCACCATCGCCGCCGGCGGCATGGACACGCTGCCTCACTCGGGCGCGGTGATCACGCTGCTGGCGATCTGCGGCCTCACCCACCGTCAGTCCTATCCCAACATCGCCATGGTCACCATCGTGGTGCCGATGATCACGCTGGTCGCGGTGATCACCCTGGGCACCCTGTTCGGGAGTTTTTGAGCCGATGAACGACGCCCAACCCACCGCACTGCTGACGCCAGGGGTCGAGTACGACCGCCTCTACGATGACTTCGCGTGGGAGGTGCCGGCGCAGTTCAATATCGCCGTCGTCTGCTGCGACCGCTGGGCGGAGGACCCGGAGCGCCTGGCGATGATCGAAGTCCACGACGACGGCAGCGCCCGCGAGATCACCTTCCTGGAACTCAAGCTCGGCGCCAACCGGCTGGCCAACAGCCTGATCGCCCACGGCGTTCAGCCCGGTGACCGCGTCGGTGTGCTGCTGCCCCAGCGCCACGAAACCGCGCTGGCGCATCTGGCCTGCTTCAAGCTGGGGGCGATCGCGGTGCCGCTGTTCAGCCTGTTCGGCCCGGAGGCGCTGCACCACCGGCTTGCCGACTGCGGCATGCGCGCCATCGTCAGCGATGCGCGCGGCATGGCGACGCTCGACGAGATCCGCCACCAGCTGCCGGCGCTGACCGCGATCTACACCGTCGATGCCGTGCCCGGGGCGGGCCGGCCCACCGCTGACGCGCTCGACTTCCACGCCGAGCTGGCCGCCGCCGGCGACGCCTTCGTCACCCGCGATACCCGCGCCGACGACCCGGCGCTGATCATCTACACCTCCGGCACCACCGGCAGCCCCAAGGGCGCGGTACATGGCCACCGGGTGCTGCTCGGCCACCTGCCGGGGGTGGAGATGTCCCACGACCTGTTGCCGCAGCCCGGCGACCGTTTCTGGACGCCGGCCGACTGGGCCTGGATCGGCGGCCTGCTCGACGTGCTGCTGCCGTCGCTCTACCACGCGGTGCCGATCGTCGCCCACCGCATGCTCAAGTTCTCGCCCGAGGCGGCGTTCGCGCTGATCGAGCGCCACCGCGTGCGCAACCTGTTCCTGCCGCCGACCGCGCTCAAGCTGATGCGCCGTGTCGAGCAGCCGCAACGCCGCTGGCGGCTCGACGTGCGCAGCGTCGCCAGCGGTGGCGAGTCCCTGGGCGAAGCGCTGCTGGCGTGGGGGCGGGAGACCTTCGGTGTCACCATCAACGAGTTCTACGGCCAGACCGAATGCAACATGGTGCTGTCGGCCTGCGCGTCGCTCGACGTGCACCGCCCCGGCGCGATCGGCAAGGCGGTGCCGGGGCACGAGCTGGCCATCGTCGATGCCGAGGGCCAGCGCCTCGCCGATGGCGAGACCGGCCATATCGCGGTGCGCTCGCCGGACCCGGTGATGTTCCTGCACTACTGGCAGAAGCCGGTGGCGACCGCGGCCAAGTTCGCCGGCGAGTGGCTGCTGACCGGCGACATGGGCTTTCGCGATGCCGAGGGCTACTTCACCTTCCTCAGCCGCGACGACGACGTCATCACCAGCGCCGGCTACCGCATCGGCCCGGCGCCCATCGAGAACTGCCTGCTGGGCCACCCGGCGGTGCGCATGGCCGCCGTGGTGGGCAAGCCGGACGAGCTGCGCACCGAGATCGTGGCCGCCTACGTGGTGCTCGCCGAGGACTGGGAACCCACCCCGGCACTGGTGGAGACGCTGCAGCAGCACGTGCGCTCGCGCCTGGCGGCCCACGAGTACCCGCGCGAGATCCACTTCGTCGACGAATTCCCGATGACCGCCACCGGCAAGATCGTGCGCAAGGCACTGAGAACGCTGGATCGCGACGAGACCCCATGAACACGCCCCTTCCGCGCCCTGGAGTGACCGCATGAACTTTGTCGGCAACGCCTTCGACGAGATCGCCATCGATGACACCTTCGGTCAGACCCTGACCATCACCGAGGCGCATATCGTCCAGGCCTGTGGCCTGTTCGGCGACTTCAACCCGCTGCACAGCAACGAGGCCTTCGCCAAACGGACACGCTTCGGCCAGCGCATCCTGCACGGGCCGATGACCTCGGCCTACATGACCGCCTCCATCGGCATGTTCTTCTACGCCACCGCCGAGGCCTATCTGGAGCACGCCTGCCGCTTTCTCTCCCCGGTCTTCGCGGGTGACACCCTGACGGTGAACTGGCGGATCGCCGAGCTGGTTCCCAAGCCCAGGCATCGCGGCGGTATCGCGGTGCTGGCGGGTAGTTGCTGCAATCAGCGCGACGAGGTCGTCGCCGAGGCCGACGGCAAGATCCTGCTGCTGGATCGTGAGGCGGTCAGCCACCCGAAGGGCATTCGATGAGCGGCATCTCCTAAGACCATGGTCGAGGGGCTCTAGCCGCATCTGAATATTGACGTTAACGTCAACGTATCAAGACGGAGAAGCTGTACCCGACAGCGAGGATGCCACCATGCACGCCCCCTATACCGAGCTCGATTTCGGGCTCGCCGACGAGCTGAACATGCTGCGCGAGCAGGTCAACGCCTTCGCCCGGGACGAGATCGCCCCGCGCGCGGCCCAGATCGACCATGACAACGCCTTCCCCGCGGATCTGTGGCAGAAGTTCGGCGACATGGGCCTGCTGGGAATCACCGCCGGCGAGGAGGATGGCGGCAGCGGCATGGGCTATCTGGCCCACTGCATCGCCATGGAGGAGATCTCCCGGGCCAGCGCCTCGGTGGGGCTCTCCTACGGCGCCCATGCCAACCTCTGCGTCAACCAGATCAAGCTCAACGCCACGCCCGAGCAGAAGGCCAGGTACCTGCCCAAGCTGATCAGCGGCGAGCACGTGGGGGCACTGGCGATGTCCGAGCCCGGCGCGGGGTCGGATGTGGTCTCGATGAGCCTGCGTGCCGACAGGCACGGCGATCACTACGTGCTCAACGGCAACAAGATGTGGATCACCAACGGCCCCGACGCCGACGTGCTGGTGGTCTACGCCAAGACCGACCCCGAGGCCGGCGCCAAGGGCATCAGCGCCTTTCTGGTCGAGAAGGGGTTTGCCGGTTTCTCCACCGCCCAGAAGCTCGACAAGCTGGGCATGCGCGGCTCCAACACCTGCGAGCTGGTATTCGAGGAGTGCCAGGTACCGGCGGAGAACGTGCTGGGCGAGGAGAACCGCGGCGTGCGCGTGCTGATGAGCGGGCTCGACTACGAGCGCACGGTGCTCGCCGCCGGTCCTGTCGGCATCATGCAGGCGTGCCTGGACGTGGTGGTGCCCTACGTCCATGAGCGCAAGCAGTTCGGCCAGGCGATCGGCGAGTTCCAGCTGATCCAGGGCAAGCTCGCCGACATGTACACCACGCTCAACGCCTGCCGCGCCTATCTCTACGCCGTGGCCGGCGCCTGCGACCGCGGCCGGGTCAGCCGCAAGGACGCCGCCGGGGTGATCCTCTACTGCGCCGAGAAGGCGACCCAGATGGCGCTGGATGCCATCCAGCTGCTCGGCGGCAACGGCTATATCAACGAGTACCCCACCGGGCGGCTGCTGCGCGACGCCAAGCTCTACGAGATCGGCGCCGGCACCAGCGAGATTCGGCGGATGTTGATTGGCCGAGAACTGTTCTCCGAATCGGCATAAATCAGCATCGAGCTTCGGGCTTCGAGCCTCGAACTGCTCGTAGCTCGTAGCTCGTAGCTCGTAAGAGGATTTCCATGGCCATACTGACTAGCCAGATCAACCCCCGCGCTGAGGCCTTCCAGGCCAACGCCCAGGCGCTGCGGGCAGAGGTCGACAAGCTCCACGCGCTGACCGCCAGCATCGCCCAAGGCGGCGGCGACAAGGCCCGCGCGCGGCACGAGTCCCGCGGCAAGCTGTTCGTCCGCGACCGGATCGACCATCTGCTCGACGAGGGCTCGGCGTTTCTGGAGATCGGCGCCCTGGCGGCGCACGAGGTCTACGACACCCCGGTGCCCGCCGCCGGCGTGGTCGCCGGCATCGGCCGGGTCAGCGGCGTGGAGTGCGTGATCGTCGCCAACGACGCCACGGTCAAGGGCGGCACCTACTTCCCGCTGACGGTGAAGAAGCACCTGCGCGCCCAGGAGATCGCCCGCAAGCATCGCCTGCCCTGCCTCTACCTGGTGGACTCCGGCGGCGCCTACCTGCCCGAACAGGACGAGGTCTTCCCCGACCATGACGACTTCGGCCGCATCTTCTACAACCAGGCCACGCTCTCCGCCGCCGGCATCCCGCAGATCGCGGTGGTGATGGGCTCCTGCACCGCCGGCGGCGCCTACGTGCCGGCGATGGCCGACGAATCGATCATCGTGCGCGGCCAGGGCACCATCTTTCTCGGCGGCCCGCCGCTGGTGAAGGCCGCCACCGGCGAGACCATCAGCGCCGAAGATCTGGGCGGTGCCGACGTCCATGCCAAGATCAGCGGTGTGGTCGACCACTACGCCGAGAACGACGCCCACGCGCTGCAGCTCGCCCGGCGCGCGGTCTCCCGGCTCAACTGGCACAAGCGCGGTCAGCTGGCGATGAAAAAATCCGCGCCGCCGCGGCTCGACCCGTCGGAGCTCTACGGCATTGTCGGCACCGACCTGCGCAAGCCGTATGACGTCCGCGAGGTGATCGGGCGGCTGGTGGACGATTCCGACTTCGACGAATTCAAGCGCTACTACGGCGACACTCTGGTCACCGGCTTCGCCCACTGGTGCGGCCATCCGGTGGGGATCGTCGCCAACAACGGCGTGCTGTTCTCGGAGTCGGCCCAGAAGGGCGCCCACTTCATCGAGCTCTGCGCCCAGCGCCAGATTCCGCTGATCTTTCTGCAGAACATCACCGGCTTCATGGTCGGCTCGAAGTACGAGCAGGAGGGCATCGCCAAGCACGGCGCCAAGCTGGTCACCGCCGTGGCCTGTGCCAAGGTGCCCAAGTTCACCGTGCTGATCGGCGGCAGCTTCGGCGCCGGCAACTACGGCATGTGCGGCCGCGCCTATGATCCGAACCTTTTGTTCATGTGGCCCAATGCGCGCATCTCGGTGATGGGCGGCGAGCAGGCCGCCAACGTGCTGGCCCAGGTGAAGCGCGAGCAGCTCGAACGCGACGGCAGCGACTGGCCGGAAGACGAGGAAGCGGCGTTCAAGGCGCCGATTCGCGAACAGTACGAACGCCAGGGCCACCCCTACTACGCCAGCGCCCGGCTGTGGGACGACGGCGTGATCGACCCGCTGCAGACCCGCGACGTGATCGGCCTGGCGCTCTCCGCCGCGATGAATGCAGAAGTCGAAGAGACAAGATTCGGCGTGTTTAGGATGTAGGCCCCTTGCTACGCAAGGGAGCTGGAAGCTTGAAGCTATAAGCTGGAAGTCTCTTCCCAACGCTTCGGCTACACGGTATCGGGAGTTCTTCCAGCTTCCAGGCGCGAAGCGCCGCTCTTCCAGCTTCAAGCTTTATTAACGAGGCCCCAGATGTCAGATATCACTTCCTACTCAAGACTCGAGATCGACTCCCGCGGCGTCGCGCGGCTGACGCTGGATCGGCCCGAGGTTCACAACGCCTTCGACGATGCGTTGATCCAAGAGCTCAACGCCCATCTCGAACGCCTGCACGCGCTGGCCGAGCGCAACGAGGTGCGGCTGGTGGTGCTGGCATCCGACGGCAAGCACTTCTCCGCCGGGGCGGATCTGCACTGGATGAAGCGCATGGTGGACTACGACTTCGACGACAACCTCAAGGATTCCCGCGAGCTGGCGCGGCTGATGCAGCAGCTGGACGAGCTGCCCTGCCCGACGTTGTGCCGGGTGCAAGGCGCAGCCTACGGCGGCGCGGTGGGGCTTGCCGCCTGCTGCGACGTGGTGATCGCCTCAGAAAGAGCGACGTTCTGCCTGTCGGAAGTGCGTATCGGCCTCTCGCCGGCGGTGATCAGCCCCTATGTCCAGCGCGCTATCGGCCCGCGCCAGATGCGCCGCTACGCGCTCACCGCCGAGGTGATCGACGCCGCCACCGCGCAGTCCTTGGGCCTGGTGCATGAGGTGGTGGATGGGCAGGAGCTGGATATCCACATCGACCAGACGATCGATCGGCTGCTCGCCGCCTCGCCCCAGGCCCAGCGCGCCACCAAGGCGCTGCTGGCCCGGGTCGACCAGGACCCCGGTTCCGATGCCACCCGTGAGCGCTGCTGTCGCACGATCAGCGAACTGCGGGTCAGCCGCGAAGGTCAGGAGGGACTCGCCGCCTTCTTCGACAAGCGACCACCCGCCTGGCAGCCCACCGGAGATACCCACAGGCATAAAGACGGCCATTCGGACAACAAGGAACCGCGCTCATGAGCCTGACAAATGCGCCTCGCCCGCTACGTTCGGTGCTGATCGCCAATCGCGGCGAGATCGCCTGCCGCGTGATGCGCACCGCCCGCCGCCTGGGGCTTCGCACCATTGCCGTCTACTCCGATGCCGACGCCAACGCGCGCCACGTGCGCGAGGCCGACGAGGCCGTGCGTCTCGGCCCCGCCCCCGCGCGGGAGAGCTATCTGAACGTCGCAGCGGTGATCGAGGCCGCCCAGCGCAGCGGCGCCGACGCCATCCACCCCGGCTACGGGTTTCTCTCCGAGAACGCCGACTTCGTCGCCGCCTGCGAGGCTGCCGACATCGTCTTCGTCGGGCCGCCGGCCAGCGCCATCGCCGCCATGGGCGACAAGGCGTCGGCCAAGGCGCGCATGTTTAAGGCCGGCGTGCCGCTGGTGCCCGGCTACCACGGCGAGGCGCAGGACGATGCCCTGCTCAGGGAAGAAGCCGGCAAGATCGGTTACCCGGTGCTGCTGAAAGCCAGCGCCGGGGGCGGCGGCAAGGGTATGCGGGTGGTCGAATCCGACCACGAGTTCCAGGCCGCCCTGGACGGCTGCCGCCGGGAATCCCGCGCCGCGTTCGGTGACGAGCGCATGCTGATCGAGAAGTACCTGACCCAGCCGCGCCACGTCGAAGTGCAGGTGTTCTGCGATAGCCAAGGCAACGGCGTCTACCTGTTCGAGCGCGACTGCAGCGTGCAGCGCCGCCACCAGAAGGTGCTGGAAGAAGCGCCGGCCCCCGACCTGCCTCCCGCGCTGCGCCAGCAAATGGGCGAGGCCGCGGTGCGCGCCGCCCAGGAGATCGGCTATGTCGGCGCCGGTACGGTGGAGTTCCTGCTG
>NZ_CALFQK010000077.1:0-3049 GCF_937921195.1 uncultured Salinicola sp. | reverse complement strand
ACTCGACCCCTTCGATGGCTTTCTCCAGGGCGGCGATGCCCCAGTCGTTCACCTCATCGAAGAAAACGTTGAAGGCGGGCTCATCGAACTGAATGATGTCCACGCCAGCCGCCGCCAGATCGCGGGCTTCCTGGTTGAGGATCTTGGCGAACTCCCAGGCCAGCTTTTCGCGGCTCTTGTAGTGGCCATCATAGAGCGTATCGACCATGGTCATGGGCCCGGGCAGCGCCCACTTAATCGGCTGGTCGGTCTGCTGGCGCAGGAACTTGGCATCCTCGACGAAGACCGGTTTTTCCCGCGAGACGGGGCCCACCACCGAGGGAACGCTGGCGTCATAGCGGTCGCGGATCTTGACGATCTCGCGCTGCTCGAAATCAACGCCGTTCAAGTGCTCGATGAAGGTGGTGACGAAGTGCTGGCGAGTCTGTTCACCGTCGCTGACGATGTCGATACCCGCCAAGCGCTGATCGTGCAGCGATATCCGCAGTGCATCCTGCTTGCCTTGGGCCAGCTCCTCGCCCTGCAGCTTCCAGTCCGACCAGAGTTTTTCTGGCTCGGCCAGCCAAGCGGGCTTGGGCAGGCTTCCGGCCGTCGATGTGGGCAGCAATGTCTTCATAACAATATCCTTGGTAAACAGTGAATCAAAGGGCGACATCGGCCGACCAGCGCTCGAGCACGTGACGGAAAGGTTCGATGAAGTAGCGCTCGGCAAACTTGCCCTGCTCGACGGCCAGCTGGCTACGCTCTTCGCGGTCGTACTCGATACGGGTCAACGAGTAGTCCTGATGGGTCAGATGCGGTTGATAGACCTTACCTGCCGCCGAGTTAGCGTTGTAAATTTCCGGTCGATAGATCTTCTGGAACGTCTCCATGGTGCTGATGGCGCTGATCAGTTCGAGATCGCTGTAATCGGCCAGCAGATCGCCGGAAAAGTAGAACGCCAGCGGTGCCACGCTATGGGGCGGCATGAAGTAACGCACCTGCAGGCCCATCTTGGCGAAATAGAAATCCGTGAGTGACGATGTGTCGTTCACGTATTCGACGCCCAGCACCGGGTGGCGATTTTCCGTCTGACGATACACCTTGTTGCTGGAAACGCTGAGACAGATCACCGGCGCCTTGCTGGCAACGGATCGATACGCCTCGGAGTCGACGAAACGCTTGAACAGCTTGCCGTGAAGATCGCCAAACCCCTCCGGAATACCAAATTCCGACCGCTCCTTGTTGTGCTCCGAGAGCCACACGCTGAAGTCGTAGTCGCGGACGTAGGAGGAGAAGTTGTTCCCCGTCATGCCCTCGATGCGTTTGTCGAGATGCCGATCGATGATGGTCGTCTTCAACATCTCGATCGCCGGGAAGGTAGCGCCTTCAGCCGCCACGCTTAGCTCGCCGGTAATGATCTCCAGCTCGACGGCGTAGCGATCTGCCTTGGGGTTATCCCAATGGGCCAGGGTATTGAAGCGATTGTCGATCATGGTCAGCGCGTTACGCAGGTTTTCCTGGCAGCGCTCGCCTCTCGCCAGATTGGCGAAGTTGGTCGTGGTACGCGTGCTCTCGGCAGGACGGTAGTTTTCGTCGAACCGGACGCTCTTGATATCGAAGGTAAAGTCGTAGCTCATCGCGAACAAACACCCTGTTGGTCGAGATTGGCGACGGCGCCCCAATGCAGCTCAGCGCTCGATGCCATGTGTGACGTTTCGATAGACGGGCGTTAGCGCCACGTCATCGAAGAGGATGTGTTCTTTATGCCAGACCCACCATATGAATGAAAAGCGACATTAATTCAACTCATCATGAGAAAACCTCATGATGAGTTGTTTGGCAGGGCGCTTACCCCTGTTGAAACGGATACACCGAGCCAATGTTCAGCAGCTGCGTCAGCTCATCCAGCGCGGTGAGCACCTCCGTCGCGAGCTGCGGGTCGGCCAAGTCGTCGGTAGCGAGGCGGTCGCGGTAGTGGCGGTTCACCCAGGCGGTGAGGTCGCTATAAAGTGCCTCGTTGAGCAGTACACGGCCAGTCAGCGCAGCGCGCTCGGCTTCCGACAACACCACCCGCAGGCGCAGGCAGGCGGGACCGCCGCCGTTGCGCATACTTTGCTTAACGTCTTTAACGATCACTTCGCCAATAGGGTTATTGCCCGCCAGGATGAAGTTTTGAATCGTGTTCCACACGGCTTCGCGCTCTTGGCACTCGCTGGGCACCACCAGCGTCATGGTGCCATCCGGGTTGGAGAGCAGTTGCGAGTTGAACAGGTACGACGCCACCGCGTCTTCCATGCTCACCGCTTCCATCGGCACCCGAACGGGAATCAGCGGCGTGCTCATCTTGGCGCGCAGCTCGTCCAGCGTGCGCTCTTCATCGAGAAATGCCATTTCGTGGTAGAGCAGCACCGGGCCGTTGCCCACAGCAATCACATCGTTGTGGAACACCCCAGCATCGATGGCCTCCGGGTGCTGCTGGGCAAAGACGGTCTGGGCGTCGCTCAACCCGTGCTGGCGGGCCACCGCCTGGCTGGCTTCCAGCGTTTGCCGGGCGGGGTAGCGCTTGGGTTCGTTCCGCCCGCCGCTAAACGCCTGTCGGCCATACACGAACAGGTGCACGCCGGGCTCGCCATACTCGCCGCACAGGCGGGTGTGGTTGGCCGCCCCTTCATCGGAAAATGCGGGCGTGGCAGGCAGCACCGGGTGATGGGCAAAGTGCTGCTCATCGCGAAAAATCGCTTGCAGCACGCGGCCGGTAGTCTTCGGCTCTAGGTAGCGATGAAAGCTGGATTGCAGGTTGGCGGGGGTAAAGTGCACCCGACCATCCGGTGCATCGACGCTGGGGGTAATTGTGCCTGCGTTAGCCGTCCACATGCTGGAGGCTGAACATACCGCCCGCAGCAGCTGCGGCGCTTGCTTCGCGGCTTGAGCGAGGATCTCGCTGTTGCTGCCGCTAAAGCCTAACGCTCGCAGCGCGCCCAAATCAGGCCGCTGCTGAGGAGGCAGCACGCCTTGGGCATAGCCCGCGTCCATCAGCGACTTCATCTTGGCCAGCCCCTGCAGCGCC
>NZ_CALFQK010000076.1:0-51644 GCF_937921195.1 uncultured Salinicola sp. | reverse complement strand
GGGCGACCACGAAGCCGTTGAACGCCCCGACGGCGGCGCCCGCCGCGATCCCCACCAGCACGCCGATCGCCACGCTGCCGCTGGTGGATGTCACCATCGCCGCCACCACGCCGGAAAAGGCGACGATGGAGGCGACGGAGAGGTCCACCTCTCCCAACGCCAGCACCATCATCATGGTGGTGGCAATGGTGCCGATCAGCGTCACCGACAGCAGCAGGCCGACGATGTTGCGTCCGGTCAGGAAGTCCGGCACCAGCACCGAGAGGCCGATGAACAGCAGGATGAAAACGGCGATCAGCCCCGAAGTGTCCAGCAGCGTGCGTAGCGGTTTGGGAAGTCCCCTGCGCCCCTCGACGGGCACCGTCGACTGGGTGGCAGCTTTGTCGTTCATGTTGTGGAATCCTCTTGCGATTCAGGGCTCTCGTGGAAATCCGTGGCCAGTCTCAGGCCGGCAGCGCCAGGCCCAGCAACCTCTCGGGCGTCGCATCTTCACGCGGGACGATGTCGATGAGTTCACCGTCCCGCATCACCCCGATGCGATCGCAGATGGAGCTGACCTCCGCCAGGTCGCTGGAGATGACCAGTACACCCTTGCCCCGCTCGGCAAGGTCGTAGAGCAGCGAGTAGATATCCCGGCGCGCGCCGACATCGATCCCGCGGGTCGGCTCGTCCATCACGAACAGGTCGATCTCCTCCGCCAGCCAGCGCGCCAGAATCACCTTCTGCTGGTTACCGCCGGAGAGGTTGGCGATGGGGGTCTTGGGCCCCGGCGTCTTGATACGCAGCTGCCGGATATAGTCCTGGGTATTGCGGGTCTCGCGCGCCGGGTCGCGAAACCCTCCCCAGCGCTTGAAGAAGCGACGGCAACTGATATTGAGATTGTCGGACACGCTGGCCACGGGAAAGATACCCTGGGACTTGCGGTCCTCCGGACACATCGCGATACCGGCACGGATCGCCTGCTGGGCCGAGCCGAACCGGCGGCTGGTGCCAGCGAACGAGACCTGGCCGGCCGAGGCGCGCTCGACCCCGCAGACCAGCCGCATCAACTCGCTGCGACCGGCGCCGACCAGCCCGAACAGTCCCAGCACCTCGCCGCGATGCACCTCCAGACTGACCGGAGCCCTGACGCCCCGCCCCTCGATTCCCTCGAGGCGCATCAGCACATCGCCGCGTTCCCGCGGACGGTAGCCGTAGACGTCCTCGATCTCCCGCCCCACCATCTCGCTGACCAGGGTGTCGTGATCGAGTCCTTCGAGGGTGTCGTGGGTACGGATGTGGCGGCCATCGCGGAACACGGTGACCGCATCGCACATCTCGAACACCTCCTCCATGCGATGGGTCACGTAGAGCACCACGCGCCCCTCGTCGCGGAGCCGCGAGACGATCCGCTTGAGGTGCCGGATCTCCTGGACCGAGAGCGAGCTGGTCGGCTCGTCGAAGGCGATGATGCGGGCGTCGCGCAGCAGCGCCCTGCCGATCTCGATCATCTGCTGCTGGCCGATCGAGAGATCCCGCACCTTGGTCGAGGGGTGGATATCCCCCTCGCCCAGCTCCTCCAGGATCGTCATCGCCCGCTCCCGCAGCCGGCGCCGGTCGAGAAAGCCGCGCTTGACCGGCAGTTGCCCCAGCAGCAGGTTCTCCGCCACCGAAAGATTGGGCGACAGCGTCAGCTCCTGGTAGATGATCGAGACACCATGGCGCAACGCTTCCCGCGCATTGGCGAAAACGATCGGTTCGCCTCCGATCCAAAGCTGTCCGCCGGTGACCCGGTTGACGCCGCTCAACACCTTGAGCAGCGTCGACTTGCCGGCCCCGTTCTCGCCCATCAGGGCATGGACTTCCCCCCCGCGCGCCGCGAAGCTGACACCATCCAGCGCACGGACCCCGGGAAACTCGACGGTGATGCCATCGATGCGAAGATAAGCTTCCGCCATTCCAGCCTCCTCAGCGGTAGGGAGTGCGGTTTCGCGAGAGGGCCTTACAGGCCCAGGTCTTCGCGAACCTGCTGCCAGTTGTCACGCGTCATCAGCGTGCCCGTGGTCTCGGTATTGGCCGGCGGCTCCTTGTCTTCGGTGATCCAGGTATAGAGATTGTCGGCGCTCTGGCGACCGTGCATGGTCGAGCTGACGGCGATCGTGCCGTAGAAGCCGGTCGGCTTCTCGCGGGAGAACTCCGCGAACGCCGCGCCGGAACCGTTGATGCCGACACCGATCACCTGATCGGGCGACAACCCGTACTGCTCGCTGGCCCTGACGCCACCCAGCACGCTCTCCTCGTTGAGCGCGAAGATCACCCAGTGCTCGAAGCGGCCATTCTTGGACAGCACCGGCGACGCCGCCGCGAAGGCGCTGCTGGTGTCGGTGTTCTGCTGCGGCGCATCGAAGATGTTGCCCTCGACGAAGCCGGCGTCCAGCAGCGCGTCGGTGGCGCCGTCGGTGCGTTCCTTGGCGGTGGGCAACTCGTTGTTGCTGATGCGCAAGGCTGCCACGCTCTGCGGGTCCCAGCCCCGCGCCTTCATCTCCTTGGCGATGGTCTCGCCGACCTGTCGGCCGATCTTGTAGCCCGACATGCCCAGGTGCGGCACGGAGGCCATGGGTTTGCCATCCGCGCCGAGGAACTGGTCGTCGACGGTCACGACCTTCATGCCGTACTGCTTGGCGCGGTTGGCGATCGCCGGCCCGAGTCGCACGTCCGGCGGGCAGATCACGAAGCCCTGCGCGCCCTGGGAATTCAGGTTGTCGATGGCACTGAGTACCTGCTGGCCATCTTCACCGGCCAGCCGCACCACCTCGAACCCCTTCTGTTCGCCCAGTGCACTGGCGGCATCCTGTTCATTGATGAACCACGCCTGCTCGGGCTTCTTGACGATGAACCCGATCTTGACGTCGTCCTGGGCATGGAGCGGCGCGGAGGCGACCCCCAGGCCGGTCACGCCGAGTACGAATAGTGACGATTTCAGAAAGCGAATCATTGGCGGCCTCCAGCCCTTCAAGGGCCATCGAGTTTGTTATTGGATGACGTTTGCCACGTCACGGCTGTCGTGACATTAAGCGGTTGTTCGATAACCGGCTAATAACGATCCAGCGGCAAAGCGATATATGATTTGCTATCAGCAAACCGGGAGTACAACGCGCAGGCGGGGCGAACGCCAGCGGACTGGCCTGTCGGGCCGACTAAAGTCGTTTTACGACTTTGGTTAAAACAGCTGTTTCAAACCGCCAGAGCCGCCGCGATGGCGACTCTGGCGGAATCCGCAGGCTCTCGCTGCCGGCGTTCGCCGGGCGGGGTTCAGTCGGCGTGGGGCAGGTCTTCCGACGCTGTCGTCGAGAAGCGATAGACGGTCTGCGAGTGATAGGTCTCGTCGGGCTTCAGGATCGTCGAGGGGAAGTTCGGCTGGTTGGGAGAGTCGGGAAAGTGCTGCGTCTCCAATGCCAGGCCGGAACGGTGGGTGTAGGGGCGTCCGCTCTTGCCGGTGAGGCTTCCATCGAGGAAATTGCCCGAGTAGAACTGGAGTCCGGGCTCGGTGGTGGCCACTTCGAGCACCCTGCCGCTGCGGGGTTCGATGACCCTGGCCGCCAGTGTCGGCAGATCGCCCTGGCCGGGGGTCTTGCTCAGCACGAAGTTGTGATCGTAACCCTTGGCGTAGGCCAGTTGGGTATTCTTCTGGCCCATGCGTGCGCCAATGAGGGTCGGCTGGCGAAAGTCGAATGGCGTGCCGCTGACGTCGGCGATCTCGCCGGTGGGGATCAGGGTTTCATCGATGGGCGTGTAGGCGCTGGCATTGATCATCAACTCGTGATCCAGCACGCTGGCGCTCCCCTCGCCCTTCAGGTTGAAATAGCTGTGCTGGGTCAGGTTGACCGGCGTGGCACGGGTCGTCCTGGCGCGGTAGTCGATGGCCAGCTCATTGTCATCGGTCAGCGTATAGCTGACCCGCGTCGAGAGCCGACCGGGAAATCCCTGCTCGCCATCCGGGCTGGTGTAGGTCAGCACCAGTCCTCGCCCCTCGGCGGAGGAGAAAGGCTCGACGTGCCACAGCCGTTGGTTGAACCCGACATCGCCGCCATGCAGCGTGTTCGGTCCATCGTTGGTCGGCAGGCGGTAGGTTTCCCCGTCGAGCGTGAAGCGACCGTTGGCGATCCGATTGCCGTAGCGCCCGATCAAGGCACCAAAGTAGGGGTTGGCCTGACGATAGGTGTCGGAGAGATAATCGCCGATCGAGTCGAAGCCCAGCACGATGTCATCCAGCCGTCCGGTTCGGTCGGGTGTCTTCAGCGACACGATGATGCCGCCGTAGTTGATGACCCGCATCTCGATGCCGTTGTCGTTGGTGATGCGGTAGCAGTCGACCTCGCGGCCATCCGCAAGCCGGCCGAACGAGGAGCGCTCGATTCCCGGCGGCATGGCCGATGACGAGGTGGCGGACATCGTCTGTGCCTGAGCTTGAAGACAGGCCGGGCCGATCAGCACTCCCAACAGGCCGATGCCGAGACATCGAGGAAGAGAAAAGAGATGGCGAGTCATAGCGAACTCCTGTTTTTCGTTTGAGCTTCACGTTCCGATTGTCGTTCCTGACGTTCCGGCCGACTCCTCTCCGCCGACACGATCGTTTAAACCCTAGACCGGGCGCCCCGATCTGACTATGCGAGAACAGCGCAACATGCCTTATAAAAACGTCGAATCCATGAGCGGGACGGTCGCATGAAGTCTCACTCCACCGAGCTGCTGCCGCCGGACTGGTTCCTGCGCGTCAGGCTCAAGTTTCGCCATCTCCAGCTGTTCGTCGCCCTCGACGACTGCCGCAACCTTCATCGTGCCGCCGAACGGCTGGGCATGAGTCAGCCCGCGGCTTCCAAGCTGCTGGGGGACCTCGAGCACCTGCTCGGCGTCTCGCTTTTCGACCGGCATTCACGGGGGGTGACGCCCAACTGGTACGGGGAGAGCCTGATTCGCCATGCCCGCGGCATGTTGACATCGCTGACCCAGGCCAGCGAGGAGATCAACGCGCTCAACGACGGCAACGCCGGGACGGTCTCCATCGGCACGGTCCTCGCGCCGGCCGTGACGCTGCTGGCCAGCGCGGTGGAACGCGTACACCGCGACAGCCCTCACCTGGAGGTCAACATCGATGTCGACGTCAGCCGCAACCTGGTGCCGCGGTTGCGCGATGGCGAATTCGACTTCGCCATCGCCCGGATCCCCAGCGGCATGCCGGCCGGCGATTTCGTGTTCGAGGAGATCGGGGAGGAGGCGCTGTGCTTCGTGTGCCGGGCGGATCATCCGCTCACCGCCCGGGAGAGCTTCGACCTGACGCCGATGCTGGACTACCCGTGGGTGCTCCAGCCCCCGGGGGCGCTGATGCGTCAGCGCGTCGAGCACCTATTCCTGCACCACAAGGTCGCTCCCCCTCAACGCATCATCAATACGCCGGACATCTACATGGCGCTCGCCATGGTCGACAAGTCGGATTCGGTCACGGTGACGACCCGGGAGGTCGCCGACCTGCTGTGCACGCAGCCCCGTTTCGCGATCCTGCCGTCGACGGATGCCATCAGCGTGCAACCCTTCGGCCTGATCAGTTTGCGCGAACGACGCATGTCACCCGGTGCCGCGAAGCTGATGAGCACGCTTCATCAGTTGATCCGCGAGCGCAAGGCGGCCGATGGCGGCGGCCAGGCCAGGGAGCCGGCCCATTACAGGGACGTGACGCTGTGAGCGCCGCTCGAGCCCGCCTCCCCTTCCGCCAGCCGCCGTTGCCAACGCAGCGCCACGGTCCGGGCCCGCGAAAGATCCCTGCAGTAGGTCAGCGCCCCGTCTCTGCGAGTGCCTGCACGCCGGAGCTTGACGATGATGCGCGCCGGCAGGCCGACCAGAATGAGGGCAACCTGCTGTCGCTTCATCGCCTCGATCAGGGCCTGGAATGCCACGATGGCGGTGCCATCCATGCTCGGCACGCCCTCCATGTCGATGATGACGATGCGTACCTTGGGATCGACGCGATGCAACGAGGTCAGCGCCTTCTCGGCAACGCCGAAGAACAGCGGGCCATCGATGTCGTAGACCGCGACCTCTGGCGGCAGGCCAAGGGTCGCGGGATGGCTCTCGACATCGACACGATCGGTGCGCGTCAGCAGCGCCATGCGCCGAATGAACAGCGCCGCCGCCAGTCCGATGCCGACAGCCACCGCCAGCACCATGTCGAAGAGCACGGTCAGCGCGAAACAGACGACCAGGATGACGACATCGCCGGGGGGCGATGAGCGCAGCACCCGCAGGACGTGCCGGGCCTCGCTCATGTTCCAGGCGATGACGAACAGCAGCGCGGCCAGGGATGCCATCGGCACCAGCCCGAGCAGCCCCGCCAGTGCCATGACCGCGAGCAGGACCACCCCGGCGTGCACCAGCGCGGCGATCGGGGAGCGGGCACCGCTACGAATGTTGGTGGCCGTTCTCGCGATGGCGGCCGTGGCCGTGATACCGCCGAACAGCGGAGCCACGATATTGCCCATTCCCTGCCCGATCAGCTCGGCATTGGGATCGTGCTTGCTGCGGGTCAACCCGTCCGCCACCACCGCGCAGAGCAGCGACTCGATCGCACCGAGCATGGCGATCGCGAGCGCCGGCCCGAGCAGTGCGCGGATCAGGTCGAAGCTCATGTCGAGGGGTTCGCCGCCGGGCCCCGACAGCAGCCAGGGAAGCGCGAACGAAGGCGCGATGGGCGGGATCCCGGTTCCGCTCGTCCCGTTCGCTTCCCAGCTGAAACGCGATGCTATCGTCTCGACGTCGGCGCCCGCCCAGTGATTGGCGCAATAGGCCGCCAGCGCGCCGGCGACGAGACCGATCAACGGCGCGGGAACGGGAATCCTGGCGCGTGGCCACAGCAGCATGACCGCCAGGGTGAAGATGCCGATGCCTGTCTCCAGCGGGTCGAGACTCGGTAGCGAGAGGGCGATTCGGCTCACGTTGTCGAGGAAATGTTCGCCCAGCTCGGCGACGGAGAGTCCCAGAAAGTCCGGAATCTGCAACGCCGCGATCACCACCGCGATGCCCGCCGTGAAGCCCAGCACCACGGGATAGGGGACGAATTCGATCAGCCGTCCCAGGCGGAATATGCCCAGGATCACCAGCATGACGCCCGCCATCATCGAGGCGATCAGCAAGCCGCCCAGGCCATGCTGCTGAACGATGGGAAACAGAATGGCCACGAAGGCGGCGGTGGGTCCGGAGACGCTGAAACGGGCGCCCCCGGTCAGTGCAATGACGGCACCGGCGACGATTGCCGTGTAGAGCCCGTGCTGAGGAGGCACGCCGGTGGCGATCGCCAGCGCCATGGACAGCGGCACGGCCACCGTGCCGACGGTGAGCCCCGCCATCACGTCCTTGCGAAGGTCGGCGATGCCGTAGCCTTCACGCCAGACCGCACGCATGGCGGTGGCGATTCCGGGCGGGTCCAGCGCAAAACGACGACGAGCCATAAGGGATCCTTGAGTCGAATTCCCGCTACCGGGGCCCGATATCGGTGTCAACAGCGTGCGTTACAGTACGACGACCGACCGGCTCGGCTCACCACTCCAGCGCCTGTTTGACGAAGGGAATGGTCAGCTTGCGCTTGGCGGACAGCGAGGCGCGATCGAGCCTAGAAAGGATCTCGAACAGCGGATCCAACTGGCGCGGCCCGCGATGGAGGATATACCGTCCCACTTCCGCCGGCAGTTCCATTCCGCGAACCCTGGCCCGGAGCTGGAGGGCGGCCAGCCGCTGAGCGTCGTCCAGCGGCTGGACATGGAACACCATACCCCAGCTCAGGCGGGAGGCCAGGTCCGGCAGCTTGACCTCGAGTTGACGCGGCGACCGGTCGGCAGCGATCACCAGCCGTTTGCCGGCATCGCGCAAGCGGTTGAAGCCGTGGAACAGCGCCTCCTCCCAGCGCTTGCGCCCCACTACCAGTTGCAGGTCATCGATGGCCAGCAGGTCGAGACGCTCCGGCTCTTCGAGAATGTCGGGCGGGAAGTGCCCCAATGTATCCAGCGGGAGATAGAGCGCGCGCTTGCCCTGGGCATCCGCCTGGTGGCAAGCCGCCTGCAGCAGGTGGCTGCAACCCACGCCCTCGCCCCCCCACAGGTAGAGGAACGCTTCACCGCCCTCTTGCAGCTGCCCGGTCAGATGCGACACCAGCGACGCATTGTCGCCCGGCAAGTAGTTGGCGAGAGTCGCATCGTCGCGGAGACCGACACCCAGCGGGAGTTGTGACGGCCCGACGCTCATGCTGATACGCTCCCCCCGCGAGGGTCCCGGACGACGTAGACGCTTTTCGGCCGGCCACGAAACGGCAAGCAACCCCCCATGGCGGCCGCGACCACCCCTCCGATCGCGCCGACGGGGAACGGCGTCGCCACCGGCGCCGGCGGGGCAGACAGCCAGATCGCCGGTGCAACCCCGATCACGCTCCAGATTTGCTGTGTTGTCATCGCGCTCTCGTCGCCCTTCGGCTGTTCCCTCAATGAAGCAATGCTACAATGCGCCCCGCCGAACATCATCCCCATTCAGAAAGGTCCTCCCATGACGCGCTCCTCTTCCGACACACCGAACGCGCCCGGTTCGTCTGGCCGGCACTCCCTGACCTATCGTGACGCCGGCGTCGACATCGATGCCGGCAATGCGCTGGTCGAGAGAATCAAGGGCGTCGCCAAGCGCACCTCGCGTCCGGAAGTCATGGGTGGGCTCGGCGGCTTCGGTGCGCTGTGTGAAATCCCCAGCGGCTACCGCCAGCCGGTGCTGGTGTCCGGCACCGACGGCGTCGGCACCAAGCTGCGCCTGGCCATGGACCTGGGTCGCCATGACACCATCGGCATCGACCTCGTCGCCATGTGCGTCAACGACCTGATCGTCGCCGGTGCCGAGCCCCTGCAGTTCCTCGACTATTACGCCACCGGCAAGCTGGACGTGGATATCGCCGCCGACGTCGTCACCGGTATCGGCGAGGGCTGCAGCCAGGCGGGTTGCGCGCTGGTGGGGGGCGAGACGGCGGAGATGCCCGGCATGTACGAGGGCAGCGACTACGACCTGGCGGGCTTCTGCGTGGGCGTGGTCGAGAAGTCCGAGATCCTCGACGGCAGCAAGGTCGGCGCAGGCGACGTGCTGCTGGGGCTGGCCTCCTCGGGGCCGCACTCCAACGGCTACTCGCTGATCCGCAAGATCCTCGAAGTCGGTGGCGGCAAGCTCGACGAGACCCTCGACGGCAAGCCGCTGGCCGACCTGCTGATGGCACCGACCCGCATCTACGTCAAGCCGCTGCTGTCGCTAATCCGTTCCGGCGCCGTCGACGTGCACGCCCTCTCCCACATCACCGGCGGCGGCCTGCTCGAGAACGTGCCGCGCGTGTTGCCGGACGATCTGGCGGCCCGGATCGATGTCACCCGCTGGCAACGTCCGGCCATCTTCGACTGGCTGCAGCAGCAGGGCAATGTGGAAGAGCGTGAGATGTATCGCGTACTCAACTGCGGCATCGGCATGGTCATCGCGATCGATCGCGACCAGGCCGACCAGGCCATCGCCCATCTCGAGGCCAGCGGTGAAAAGGTCTATCGGCTGGGCGATATCGTCGCCCGCCGTGATGGCGCCGAGGCCGTGCAGCTGGAGAATCTGCCGGCATGAGCGGTGACTATCCTTCACAGCAGCACGATACGCTGAACGATTTCGAGGCCGCCGCGGCCGAAAAGCCGCGGGTGGTGGTGCTGATCTCCGGCAACGGCAGCAACCTGCAGGCCCTGCTGGACGCCCAGCAGCACGAGGAGCTCGGTGGCGGCGAGATCGTCGCCGTGGTCTCCAACAAGGCCGATGCCTACGGTCTCAAGCGCGCCAGGGATGCCGGCGTCGACGCCGTCGCCCTGCCCCATCGCGAGTATGACTCCCGCGAAGCCTTCGACGCCGCGCTGATCAAGGTCATCGACCGCCACGAACCTCACCTGGTGGTGCTGGCGGGCTTCATGCGCATCCTCACGCCCGCTTTCGTCGATCACTACCGTGGGCGCATGCTCAACATCCACCCCTCGCTGCTCCCCGCCTACCAGGGTCTGGATACGCACCGGCGCGCGCTGGCCGACGGTGTCTCGGAGCATGGCGTCAGCGTGCACTTCGTCACCGAGGAACTCGACGGCGGGCCGGTGGTGATCCAGGCCGTGGTCAACGTCGAACCGGATCAGGACATCGACGCCCTGATCGAAAAGGTCCATGCCCGCGAGCACTTGATCTATCCCATTGCGGTACGCTGGTTCCTGGAAGGCCGGATCAAGCTGTCGCCCGATGGCAAGGTGGCACTGGACAACATGCCGTTGCCGCCGACGGGCCTTCGTATGTCCCACGCCGACGCCGCCGAAGAGCTGGACGAGGATCTCGACGACTGACCCCTCGCGCGCCGGTTCCGGCGTACCGCGGTCGCGCCGTTGCCATTGGCCTCTCCCCTGGCTTGCCCTGACGCCAATCTTTGCCAGACTGACATGACGCAATCGCCCGGCGCCTCGCCGGGCGAATCGTTTCAGTCGGCCACTGTTTCGGCAAGCAAGGAGGAGAAGCGATATGGATTATCGTCCGCTGGGCAATTCAGGACTGATGGTGTCGACGTTGACGCTGGGTACGGTGCCCTTCGGTGGCGCCAACGGTTTCGAGAAGGCCGCGAGCGTCGACGTCAAGGGCGCCAGGAAGCTGCTCGACATCGCCTTCGATGCCGGCGTCAACCTGATCGACACCGCCGATCTCTACTCGATGGGCCTGGCCGAGGAGATCACCGGCAAGGCGCTGGGCGGCAAGCGCAACGACATCATTCTTGCCACCAAGGGAAGAAGCCCGCTCGGCGACGACCCCAACGCCAGCGGTGCTTCGCGATACCACCTGATCCGCGCCGTCGAGGCCAGCCTGGAGCGGCTCGGCACCGACCATATCGACCTTTATCAGTTGCACAACTGGGATGGCGTCACCCCCATCGAGGAGACGCTGGAGGCGATGCACCATCTGGTCTCCAGCGGCAAGGTACGCTACTGGGGCACGTCCAACTACACCGGTTGGCAGATGATGAAGACCCTCGGCAAGGCCGAACTCCACGGTTTCAACAAGCCGATCAGCCAGCAGATCTACTACACGCCGGAGTCCCGCGAGGCGGAGTACGAGCTGATGCCACTGGCGCTGGACCAGAACCTCGGCTCGCTGATCTGGGGACCGCTGGGCGAAGGCTTCCTGACCGGGAAGGTCCGCCGAGGCCAGAAGACGCCGCCGGACACCCGTCAGGGCAACGGCTGGCCGGAGCCCTATGTCCACGACATGGAGCGCGCCTACGACATCATTGAGGCGCTGGCCGCCATCGGCGAGGCCCACAACTGCTCGATCCCGCGGGCCTGCCTCGCGTGGCTCAAGGATCGCCCGGGCGTTACCTCGCTGATCGTGGGCGCCCGCAGCGAGGAGCACCTGCGCGACAACCTCGCCGCCGCCGACCTCGAACTGAGCCAGGAGGAGCACCAGCGTCTCGAACGGCTGACCCGTCCGGCACCGCTCTATCCCTACTGGCATCGGGTGGTCTCCGGCATGGATCGACTCGATCCGGCGGAGAAGCCGTTCTTGGACGGTTTCGGCGAGACCATCAGGAATCGTACCGACGACCGCTCGGCTTCATGATAATCAGCTAACTACCGAAGAACGTAAGCGAGGCAGGCAAGACAAGGAGAAAACGGCCGAAAAAGCGCAGTTTACGAGTTTGTAAATGAGCATTTTAAGGCCGTTTTTGACGCAGTATTGTCAACGCAGGTAGTTCTTTCAGGTGCGCGGTAGCGTTACACCGCGCTGCCCCATGTACTTGCCGCCGCGATCCTTGTAGGAGACGTCGCAGACCTCGTCGGATTCCAGAAACAGCATCTGCGCCACGCCTTCGTTGGCGTAGATCCGAGCCGGCAGATTGGTGGTATTGGAGAACTCCAGGGTGACATGCCCTTCCCACTCCGGCTCCAGCGGCGTCACGTTGACGATGATGCCGCAGCGCGCGTAGGTCGACTTGCCCAGACAGATCGTCAGCACGCTGCGCGGAATACGGAAATACTCCACCGTGCGCGCCAGGGCGAACGAGTTGGGAGGGATCACGCAGGCGTCGCCCTTGATGTCGACGAAACTCTTCTCGTCGAACGCCTTGGGATCGACAATCGCCGAGTGGATATTGGTGAACACCTTGAACTCGTCGGCACAGCGCACATCGTAACCGTAGCTGGACGTACCGTAGGAAATCACGCGCTGGTTGTTCACGTGGCGGACCTGATCGGCTTCGAACGGCTCGATCATGCCCTCCTGCTCCGCCATACGGCGAATCCACTTGTCGGATTTAATGCTCATGCAGGCGTCCTTGAGACAGGGGCAGACGTCGTCACGACGTCGTGAAATCATCGGGGAAACTTATCGGTGGGCGACATGATAGCGGCCCGCTTCCGTGAAGGAAACGACGCGCCCGAAAACGCCCGCCCAAGGGGAACCTCCACCGAAAATGGCGGGAAGGCGCGTCTGCCCGAAGCCGCCAGCCCCGACAGGACGAGGCAGGCGGCGGCTCGGGCGCCGAACGGGATCAGTCGCTGAATGAAATCGAGGGGCCAGCGGTGTCTTGCCCGGCGACACCGCTGGCGACCGTGCGGGCCATGGCACGAAACGTGGCGGCGACTTCGCCATCCGGCTCGGCCACCACGCTGGGCTTGCCACCATCGGCCTGCTCGCGGATCGACAGCCGCAGCGGAAGCTGGCCCAGCAGCTGGGTGCCGTACTGCTCGGCAATGCGCTCGCCCCCACCGGCGCCGAAGATCGGCTCGCTATGGCCGCAATTCGAACAGACGTGCAGGCTCATGTTCTCCACCACGCCCAGTACCGGCACGTTGACCTTGCGAAACATCTCGATGCCCTTGCGTGCGTCCAGCAGCGCGATGTCCTGCGGCGTGGTGACGATCACCGCGCCATCCACCGGCACTTTCTGGGCCAGGGTCAACTGGATGTCGCCGGTGCCCGGCGGCATGTCGATGAACAGGAAGTCGAGATCGTCCCACAGCGTCTGGTTGAGCAGCTGCTGGAAGGCACCGGAGACCATCGGCCCACGCCACACCATGGGCTGATTGATATCCACCATGAACGCCATCGACATCGCCTGGATGCCATGTGCCATCACCGGCTTCATGCTCTTCTCGTCGATCACCTCGGGGCGGGTGTTCTCCGGCAGCCCCAGCATCCGCGCCTGGCTCGGACCGTAGATGTCGGCGTCGAGAAGGCCCACGCGGTAGCCTTCCGCTGCCATCGCCAACGCCAGATTGGCGGTGACGGTCGACTTGCCGACACCGCCCTTGCCGGAAGCGACGGCCACGATATGCTTGATGCCCTCGATCACGAATCTCTCCTTGCAACGGTCACACCATGATTTGGCGCCCAGTATAACGAGACGTGCCGCCGATACCCTAGTGGCGCGGTCGGAATTACTGGCGCGCCACGCCAGCAGTACCGGCGGGCAGGTGGTACAGTAATCCGAGATCCGCCCGCGCTCGGGCGCCCCGTGACAGCCTGGAGACACAGGGATGTGCCCCACGACGCTCGCCGGCCAATCCGCGGCTCACGCCACCGCGATCTCTTCCGCCGTGATGCCCTCGCCCGCCACTCCCTGGTGGCGAGGTCCGTTCGCGGCGCCAAGGGCCGGCGGCCGGATCGACGCCATCGACCTGGCCCGCGGTTTCGCCGTCGTGCTGATGATCCTGAGCCACGGCATCAAGGGGCTGCTGCCATTCGATCAGTTCCCCGACTGGGGCATCGTGCCGATCCATCTGATCACCAAGTTTTCCTCCTCGCTGTTCGTGATCGTGTTCGGTATCGCCCTGGCCGTGGTCTTCCTGCCCCGCGTGGGAGAGCCGGACTGGCCGCGCCGACGCTGGGGCCTGATCAAGCGGGGCGTGGTCGTCTGGATCTGGTACAAGATCCTCACGATCGTCGAGATGAGCCATCTTTTTCCGACGGCGGATATCCTCGACGCGCTTCGGTACCAGCGCTTTCCCAGCTTCGTCGAGATACTCGGTTTCTACGCCATCGCCCTGCTCTGGATGCCGTGGTTCCTCTCCGCATGGAAGCGATTTCCCGGTTGGCTCCGACTGGCCAGCCCGGTCCTGATGGCCGGATTCGGCCTCTGGCTCGCTCGTGAGTTCGATTTCTGGGAGCTGCCGCAGCTCAAGGCGCTGGTCGTCGAGCACCCGGACTACTACGTCTGGGGACAACTGACACGCGGCCCCCTGGTGCTGCTGGGCCTGCTGATCGGGGAGTGGATGCTCTACGGCTTCGCAAGCCCCGCTGTCAGACGAGTCCTGATCGCCTCGCTAGTAGCCACCTCCGCGACGCTGTTCGCGCTGTTCTTCTGGCTCGCGCTGCCCACCCTCGACGACACCCTAGCGGCCCTGGCCCGTAACGTCGGGAAGCACCCGCCGGCTCTCGGCTTCATGCTGTTCAGCCTGGGAGGGGCCCTGGCGCTACTGGCAATCGCCGTGGTCGGAGGAAAGACGCTGGCGACATGGCTCAGGCCGGTGACCCTGATCGGCAGCGATGCCCTGCAGGCGTTCATCTTCCATATCAGCGTGATCTTCCTGCTGTTCCGCACCGCGCTCGGTTACTGGCACAACATCGACTATTCGACGGCTCTCGGCCTGACGCTGGCCCTGATCGCCGCCACGGCCGGCTGGATCCAACTGGTCCACTTCCTGACATCGAGACGGGGCGCTTCATGATCCGTCATCGCCGACGACTGGTACTGATCGGCTGCCTCAGCATCCTGCTCTGGGCGCCACCGACATTGGCCAACGCCTGGCAGGCTCGGCTCGAGAAGCAGCTGGCGGTGATCGATCAGCGCTATCGCGACCACACGGTCGCAGGGGAGATCGGCGTTCACGTTCGTCGACTCGATGACGGAGAACGAGTCGGATGGCGCGACGCGGAGCGCTGGTATTGGGCCTCGCTGGTCAAGGTCCCGGTGGCGGTGGAGTTGCTCGACCGGATCTCCAGTGACGGTGTCGATCTCGACGACACCATGACACTTCACGCCAGCGACTACGTCGACGGCGCGGGCGCCACCAACTGGGCCGCCCCCGACACCAGGATCCCCCTGCGGACCCTGCTCGAGCGAATGCTGATCGACAGCGACAACACCGCAACCGACATGTTGATGCGAAGGGTGGGAGTGGAAGCGGTCAATCGCCGGGCGAGATCGTTGATGGACGAAGGGATCGGCCCGATTACCACCCTGATCGACGTGAGACGACATCTCTACGGCGTCTTCACGTCCAAGGCGCAATCGCTGACCGGCAGGCAACTGATCGACCTGCGACAGGCCGACTTCGGCGAACCGCGCCTGACCCGGCTCGCACAGTTGACCGATAGCCGACGGGAGCAATTTCCACCGCTCGATCTCGCCGCAGCCTACCAGCGCTATTACGCCACCGGGCTCAATTCGGGTCGGCTGGATCGCTACGCGGACATGCTGGAGAGGATCGACAAGGGCGAGGCGCTACCCGCCGCGGCCACCGCCACCCTGCTGTCGATCATGCAGCGTGCCGACACGGGCCATCGGCGCCTATCCGCCGGGTTCCAGCGGCAGTGGCCCTTTGCCCAGAAAACCGGAACCCAGTATGCGCGCTTCTGCGACGCCGGCATTCTCGACCCCGGGACACCGGGAGCGGTCGTCGTCGTCAGTTGCCTGCGGGGCGCGCCCTCGCGGCGGGAGGCCGAGCGCACCTTCCAGGCCATCGGTCGCGCGGTCGAATCCAGCGGCGTGCTGGCGCACGACGACTCCGCGGAAGACCACTGAACGTCGGTCACCCCCGCCTCAGTTCGTCCTGCACCGCCAGCTTGGTGCGAATGAAATCGCTGTGGGTCACGTAGAGCAGATCGGCCAGACGGCGAATCCGGTGCTCTTCCAGCGCCGCCAGCTCATGATCGGCATAGGCCAGACGCCACATGGCGGCAATCAGCTCGACGCGCTGATCGTAGTCGTAGCGCTCGTTGAGCAGCGACACGTACTGGAAGTGATCCACCGCCTCGTCGACCTGCCGTTGCGCCTGCTCGACCAGTTCGTCGACGGCCCCCTCATCCAGCGAGAACTGCGTCATCAGCATCCGACGCAGCATGGCCAACTCTTCGGGATCGGTCTGGTAGTCGGCGCGCAGGATCTCGCTCAATAGCGCGGCGACCGCCAGCTGTGGCGTGATCACGTCCCGGCTGTCGGATTGCGGCGTGGCGAGAACGCGATGGAAGAACTGCTGAACGGTATCGAGCATCGGTCAATCCCCTGCGGTGAACGGCGAACAATCGGGTAACGTTTTGACACCGATTGCACCAAAGGTTCGTCCAAGTGGGTCGCGCCCACGAAAAAACCCGCAGCCAGGGCTGCGGGTCCGATATGTCGTCAGCACTGTCATGGCGGGCTGACATGGGCGCCGCGCTTCACGCCCCGTGGGCGGCGAGGAACTCCTCGGTCAGCTTGAGCTCGCTGTTGGAGTTGACACCGATACCGCGCGTCGTCACGTTCCTGGCGATCTGCTGCGCTTCGTCGAGGGAGTGCATCTCCGCCGTGCCGCACTGGTAGATGTTGAGTTCGGGGATCGACTTCTGGTCCGTCAGCGCCAGCACGTCTTCCATCGCGGCGTTCCAGGCTGCGCCCACGGTAGGTTCGTCGACCTGCCCGATCAGGCTCATGTAGAACCCGGTGCGGCAACCCATCGGCGAGATATCGATGATCTCGACGCCGTCGCCATTGAGATGCTGACGCATGAAACCCGCGAACAGGTGCTCGAGGGTGTGGATCCCCCGCTCGGACAGGATCTCTTCGTTGGGAATGCAGAAGCGCAGGTCGTAGACGGTGATATTGTCACCGCCCGGCGTCTTCATCTGCTTGGCGACACGCACCGCCGGTGCATTCATCTTGGTGTGGTCGACCATGAAGCTGTCGAGTAATGGCATGCCTTGCCTCCTTGTTGACGTGTCCAGACATGTGTCTACTTTAGCACGCTAACCGGCGCTGTCATGCGCCGACGCCGAATCGTCATCCGTCCAGTTCGGGGTAGTGACGGAACACGCCGCCCTCGTTGAAATCCAGCCGCCGGTCGGACGTGAGATAGGCGGCAAGCTTCGGTCGCTGACTGACACGATCGACCAGCGCGGTCACTTCGGGTATTTCCGGCTCCAGTCGCTCCATCGCCCGGGGGAAGGCATAACGCAGCCCCGTCACCACCTGAAACAGCGACAGGTCGACATAGCTGTGCGCCGTCCCCACCAGATAGGGCTCGTTACCGGCATTGGCCGCCAGCACACGTTCGAAATAGTGGAGGAACCTGGGCAGGCGCTCCTGCACGAAGACCCGGGCACGCCGCTTCGCCTCGTCCTGCTGATCCTCGTAGTAGAGCGAACTGCCAACCGGGTGGTGGGTGTCGTGGATCTCGGCGACGAAATCCGTCAGCGTCAACTGCAGTCCGTTGGCCCAGAAGCGGCCGGCCTCATCCTCCGGCACCAACCCCAGCCGGGGGCCGAGAAACTGCAGGATGTTGGCGACGTGGGAAATGACGAACCCTTCGGCCTTCAACACCGGTGGCGCGAAATGCGGCTGTCCCAGGTCGCTACCGTGGATGAATTCGCTGACGGCACCCGCGCCGCCCCCCTTGTCGGGGGACCGCTTGCCGACATCGATATAATCCGCGCAGGCATCCTCCAGCGCCAGGCGGACGAATTCGCCACGACCGGGAATGCCCGGCCAGTAGTAGAGCTCGTAGGTCATCCGTTTCCCTCCCCTTTTCGGCACCGTTCGCGTGCGTGCCAGCTGTTGGGTACATGGCGACGCGATCGTCGGCAGACAACCCCAGGCGAGCTTGATCCACCGATCGGACACGCCCCTCAGCATAGGCCAAAAAAAGGCTCGAACCCGTTACGGTTCGAGCCTCTTGTACCGTGCCGCTGGCGACGCCCCGCGGGCAGCCGACCGAAGGCCGAGGACTCAGTGGCTCAGCGACACGCCACCGCCTGGCGCAGCGTGCTCTTCACCCACAGACGCTGACCGTCCGGCGTCTTGCCTTGATCGTTCCATTGTTGGTTGGTCTGGACACAGAACGAGCCAAGATCCTCGACGGCTGGGGCTGCGGCATCGGGGCGCTCACCACCGATCCGCAGGACATCGGTATTGTTCGACTGGTAATTGGGCGCGAAGGTATTGGAGGCGCAGCCGGCCATCGCCACGACCAAACCAGACGCCATCAGAATACGGCGGAATGCCATCTTGCATGAATCCTCGAGGGGCACCCGGCACCGCGCACCCACGTGCCCGGTTGCCTGGCGCAGCACCGGCACGATTGCCGGCAGCGCGTATTTAGCACCGCGCCCGGAGGCTGTCAATCGGCAGGTGGCGTCAGTGGCGCCGGGATAGATCGATCGCGGTCATTCAGAAAAGCCCCAGCTGTCGACCGGTGATCTTTTCGAAATCGTCGCCCACGAACGGCAGGATGCCATCGGCAACCGGTTGGAGCTGCCGACTGATGTAGTGCTCGTAGTCGATCGCCGAACGCCGATTTTCCAACGGCTCCGGGCCGGCGACCGTGATCAGGTAGCGTATCCAGCCCCCATTCTGGTACTGGAGCGGGCGCGCCATCTGGCGGTTGAACTCGTCGGCCAGGCGCGCCGCGCGCACGTGGGGCGGGACGTTGCGCTGATAATCTTCCAGCTTGCGCCTGAGCCGTTTGCGATACACCAGTTGATCGTCGTTCTCCCCGGCCAGTGTCTGCTGCACGGTCTCGCGCACGTAATCGCGATAGGGTTCGTCGGCGAAGATCCGCCGGTAGAGTTCGCGCTGGAAAGCCTGGGCCAGCGGCGACCAGTCGGCACGCACCGACTCCAGCCCCTTGAAGACCAGTCGCTCGCTCCCGTCCGCCTCGCGGACCAGGCCGGCATAGCGTTTCTTGCTGCCCTCTTCCGTGCCACGAATGGTCGGCATCAGAAAGCGTGTGAAGTGCGTCTCGAACTGCAATTCCAGGGCGCTTTCGAGCTGTAGCTCGTCTCGCAGATGCCGCTGCCACCAGGCATTGACCCTGGCCACCAACCGTTTCCCGATCGTGTTGGCGGCTTCGGCCTCGTGGGCTTTGCCCAACCACACGAATGTCGAGTCGGTATCGCCATAGATAACGGTATAACCCTCAGTCTCGATCAGCTCTCGCGTGCGGCGCATGATCTCGTGACCGCGCATGGTAATCGACGAAGCCAGCCGCGGATCGAAGAACCGGCAGCCCCGCGAGCCGAGCACGCCATAGAACGCGTTCATGATGATCTTCAACGCCTGGGCCAGCGGCGCGTTGCCCTCGCGCTTGGCCGCCTCGCGCCCTTCCCACACCTGCTCGACGATCGCCGGCAGCGCATGGGCGGTTCGGGAAAACCTCGCCCCCAGGAACCCCGCCACCGAGTGTGCGTCATCCGGCGTGCGCAACCCTTCCACCAGGCCGACCGGATCGATCAGAAACGAGCGGATGATCGAGGGATAGAGACTCTTGAAATCGAGCACCAGCACCGAATCGTAGAGGCCCGGACGCGAGTCCATCACGTAGCCGCCCGGGCTGTCGTCGCCGTCGCGGCTGCCCAGGGTCGGGGCGACGAACCCGAGCCGGTGCATGCGCGGCAGATAGAGATGGGAAAATGCCGCGACGGAGCCACCGCTGCGATCGGCGGAGAGCCCGGTGACGCTTGCCCGTTCGAGCAGGAAGTCGATGATCCGGGTGTGCTCGAAGATGCGCGTCACCAGCTCGCAATCCTTGAGGTTGTAGCGGGCCAGCGCCGGCTTGTCCTCCGCGAACATGCGGTTGATATCCGCCATGCGTTGATAGGGGTTGTCGATCGCCTTGCCCTCGCCGAGCAGCGTCTGGGCGACGTTTTCGAGGCTGAAGGAGGGAAAGCTCCAGGTCGCCGAGCGCAGCGCCTCGATACCGTCGATCGCCAGCCGCCCCGGAATGGTGACGAAATAGTGATTGGGCTGGTGACCATGCGCCCGCCACTCCACCGGCGCTCCGCCTCGCCCCAGCCGCAAGGCGACATTCAGGCGATCTGCGTGACGCTGCAGCTGGCGCAGGTCGAACTGGATCACGCTCCAGCCGATGATCGCATCCGGGTCGAAGCGCGCGAACCAGCCGTTCAGCGCGTGCAGCAGATCGGCGCGGGAGTCGCAGTAGACGAGTTCGAAATCCCGCTCGCGATCGGCCTTGCTCCCGTTGCCCGCCAGCGGCCCCAGCATGTAGACGATGCGCTGGCCGCATCCATGCAGGCCGATCGAGTAGAGCTCGCCGCGCTCGCTGGTCTCGATGTCCAGCGAGCAGAGTGTCAGCTGCGGCCGATAGTCCGGCGCCGGCTTCAACTGGGCATCGACCAGGGAACCGTCGGCCGCCTGGGTCGCCATTGCCACGACCGGCGCGGTAATGAAACGCTCCATCAGATAACGGTCCGGCGGTCGGATATCGGCCTCGAGCAGATCGACACCGGCGTCGGCGAGACGTCGCTCCAGGTTCATCAACTGCCGATGCTGGCGACAGTAGAGGCCGAGCACCGGACGGAGATCGAAGTCCTTCAGCTCGAGTTCGCGCAGTTCGACATCGCGCTCATGGCGAATCGAGCGCTCGACGCTCTCGCGCTGATCAGCCGGGACGAAAGCCACCGATCTCTGCGGCGGCAGGCGCACCAGTCGCGGCCCGTCATCGGTGGCCAGCCAAAGCGATACATCGGTACCGGTCGGCGTGTCCTGCCATTGGCGGGTCAGAATGAAACCCTGTTGCGTCACGCTATTCGATTGCACGGTGGTCGACACCCGTCCCTTTCCGTTCGGAGAGCACTCAGAAGGAGAGCACCCACGGCAGCGCGAACCCGAGATAGACCGGTATCAGCAAGGGTGCGGCCAGTGTGGTGATCAGTACGGCGATGGCGCCCTTCTCGGGGCGAATCTCCAGCTCCATGGCGATGACCACCACATTGGCGGCCATGGGGACGGCGCCGATGAGCAGAAATGCCAGCGCCAGCGAGTCCGAGACGCCCACGCTCATCCGCAGCAGCAGCACCATCATTAGCGTCGCCAGTGGCCAGACGACGAAGCGCACCAGCACGCAGCCGGCGACGAAGCGCAGGTCGAACTCCCGCCACGTCACGCGCCCCAGCGTCATGCCGATGATCATCATCCCCAGCACCGTGAAACAGTACTTGAAGTAGTCGAGCCCATCCGCGACGACGTCCGGCACCTGCCAGCCGAGAGCGCTGACCAGCATGCCGGCCGCGAACGCGTAGATCAGCGGCAGCCTCGCCAGTCGGGTCAGGCTCTCCTTCACCGAGAAACGTCCCCTGGCGCTGACATAGAAACCGACCGTGAACTCGTAGAGCGAGACGCCCAGCATGCAGAAGAGATAGAGCGTGACCCCCTCCGGCGGCAGCAGCACCAGCGCGATCGGGAAACCGAAATAGCCCGTATTGCCGGTCCCGGCGGAAAAGGCCAGTAGCGCCCGTTCCTGTTCGGCAAAAAAGCGGCTGGCTACCCAGTTGACCGCAAGACAGAGGCAGGTCGCCAGCAGCAGCACGCTGAGCGTCAGTACCAGCTTGTCGGCACTGGGCTGCCCCTGGGTCAGGCCATGGAAGAAGGTCAGCGGTGAAATGATGTAGACGAGTAGCGTCGCTATCGGCCGAGGATCGACCCTCAATCGCCGCGCCGCCAGCCAACCCAACGCGACGAAGAAGAGCAGCATCCATAGTGACTGGGAAAGATCGATTTCGGCCATCCGGGGTTCCTTGAGCAACGGTCGGCGGTAACGGTTTGGCCGCTAACTGTAACACCCTAGAAGATGTGAACTGGATCCTAGTCTTGCGTAGATGCTGGCCAGCCGGGAAACCGGCGCTGCGTCGAAGCCAAGATGCACAGCAGCAGCAAGACCTGGAACGGCAATCGCCACAACAGCAGCCACTCGGGGACCTGGGGAAACCGCTCTGGATGGAGCCACATGTAGACATTGGCCGGCGTCACGCAGATGGTCAGCACCACCAGTCCCCAGCCTGCCAGCGCGCGAAAGCGCGGCAGCAAGATGCCGACCGCCCCCAGCAGTTCGAAGAAGCCGCTGATCAGCACCGCCGCGTCGGGCCAGGGCAAACCCGGCGGGATGATCGACGCGAAGGCGTCCAGCATCACGAAATGGCCGATGCCGCCGATGGCGAACCAGATGAAGACGACGGAGAGACCGGCGGTGCGCCAGCCATGACGATGGAGAGCGATGGGAATCACCTCTGTTCAGGGATGGGGGCCCACATGGGAGGAGAGATCGTAACCGGCAGCATAGAACATAAACGGTCCGGACCGCCCTGAAGGCCCTCGCCCGCGGCCAGCCGGGACAATGCCCATGACCCCGCTCGCACCCGACGCAAAGCCCCCGCCATCGGTGCTACAATCGTCGACCACGTTTACAGCCTATCCACCCGGCGGGGCCTTCGATACCGCGCCGCCTCGGGTTTCGTTACGGGAATGTTCCAGTCGCCATGTCGAACAACGCCTCGCTTTCGCGCCAGATCCTCGTCACCAGCGCGCTGCCTTATGCCAACGGCTCGATCCACCTGGGCCATCTGCTGGAGTACATCCAGACCGATATCTGGGTACGCTTTCAGAAGAGCCGCGGCCACGAGTGCCACTACGTCTGCGCCGACGACGCCCACGGCACCGCGATCATGCTGCGGGCCGAGCAGGAAGGCATCACCTCGGAGCAGTTGATCAGCAAGGTCAGCCAGGAGCACCAGGCGGACTTCGCCCGGTTCGGCGTGGCCTTCGACAACTACCACTCGACCCATTCCGAAGAGAACCGCCTCCACAGCGAGCGCATCTACACCGCACTGCGCGATGCCGGCCATATCAGCACCCGCGACATCGAGCAGATGTACGATCCGGTCAAGGGTCTGTTCCTGGCCGACCGTTTCATCAAGGGCACCTGCCCGAAGTGCGGCAGCGAGGACCAGTACGGCGACAACTGCGAAGTGTGCGGTGGGACCTACACCCCGGCGGAGCTGATCAATCCGGTGTCGGCGATCAGTGGCGCCACGCCGGAAGTGCGCACTTCGACTCACTACTTCTTCAAGCTGCCGAACTTCGAGGAGTTCCTCAAGCAGTGGACGCGCTCCGGTCGCGTGCAACCGCAGATCGCCAACAAGCTGCAGGAGTGGTTCGAGGCCGGTCTCAACGAGTGGGACATCTCCCGCGATGCGCCCTACTTCGGCTTCGAGATCCCCGATGCGCCGGGCAAGTATTTCTACGTCTGGCTGGACGCGCCGATCGGCTATCTGGCGAGCTTTCAGAACCTGTGCGACCGCGAAGGTCTCGATTTCGACAGCTACTGGAAGGCGGACTCCAACGCCGAGGTCTATCACTTCATCGGCAAGGACATCGTCTACTTTCATGCGCTGTTCTGGCCGGCAATGCTCGAAGGCGCCGGCATGCGCACGCCGACCGGCGTCAACTGCCACGGTTTCGTCACCGTCAACGGCGCCAAGATGTCGAAGTCCCGCGGCACCTTCATCAAGGCGCAGACCTACGCCGAGCATCTCAACCCGGAATACCTGCGCTACTACTTCGCCGCCAAGCTGACCTCCCGGGTCGACGATCTCGACCTCAACCTCGAGGATTTCGCGGCGCGGGTCAACTCGGACCTGGTCGGCAAGGTGGTCAATATCGCCAGCCGCTGCGCGGGCTTCATCAACAAGCTCGCCGACGGGCAGCTCTCTTCGACCTGCGCCGAACCGGAACTCGTCGCCAGGTTCATCCACGCCGGCGATGAGATCGCCGCCGATTTCGAGGCCCGTGAGTTCGGCCGCGCCATGCGCAAGGTGATGGAACTCGCCGACGAGGCCAATACCTACATCGCCGACAAGGCGCCGTGGGTGCTGGCCAAGGAAGGCGGTCGCGAGCAGGAAGTGATCGATATCTGCTCGGTGGGGATCAATCTGTTCCGCACCCTGATGGTCTACCTGCAGCCGGTGGTGCCGGCAATGGCCGAGCAGGCGCGACGGTTCCTGCAGGTCGACAGCCTCGCCTGGGCGAGCCGCCAGCAGGTACTGGAAGGTCATGTCATCGGCAAGTTCAAGCCGCTGATGACCCGTGTCGAGAGCGATAGGATCGAATCGATGATCGAGGCCTCCAAGGAGGTGCTCGAGGAGGAGAAGAAATTGACCGGAAAAGCCCCCTCGAACCCCGCCGAAGCGCTCCAGAATACGCCACTGGTGGACGAGCCGATCGGCGACGAGATCGCGTTCGACGATTTCATCAAGGTCGACCTGCGCATCGCCAGGATCGAGAAGGCCAGCTATGTCGAAGGCTCCAACAAGCTGCTCGAGTTGACCCTCGACCTGGGGGGCGAAACGCGCACCGTGTTCTCCGGCATCCGCAAGGCGTATGCGCCGGAGGCGCTGGAAGGCCGGCTGACGGTGATGGTCGCCAACCTGGCGCCGCGCAAGATGCGCTTCGGCGTCTCCGAAGGCATGGTGCTGGCCGCGGGCGATGAAGACGGAATCTATCTGATGTCGCCGGACAGCGGCGCCAAGCCCGGCCAGCGAGTCACCTGATTAGCCGGCGGAGTCATATTCGATGAACGCGCGGCCTCGGTCGCGCGTTTTGCTTGGGCCCAATTGCAGGCCAGAATCTCGAAGCGTACGTGGCAAAAGTCTATAATGCCGCGCTGTCCCTGCCAGGGGGCGGCCGTTCGTCCCGCTATTTCGGAAACCTCATGACAGCCGCTATCACCGTCGAACGTATCGATGCCGAACTGCCGCAGACCCAATGCGGCAAGTGCGGCCATGACGGCTGCCGCCCCTACGCCGAGGCGATCGTGGAGGGCGAGGCGATCAACCGCTGCCCGCCCGGTGGCGAGGCCACGCGTGACCGACTGGCAGCGCTCACCGGCCAACTGCCTCTCGAACTGATCGAGCCGCCCCAGACACCGTTGCTGGCCGTGATTCGCGAGGCCGAATGCATCGGCTGCACCAAGTGCATCCAGGCCTGCCCCGTCGATGCCATTCTCGGTGCCGCCAAGCAGATGCACACGGTCATCGAATCCGAATGCACCGGCTGCGAACTGTGTATCGCGCCCTGCCCGGTGGACTGCATCGATCTCGTCGCGCATCCGCAGTGGCAGAACGCCGCCGATACGGCCGAGCGTCAACGCTATCTCGACTGGCGGGCCGCCAACGGACGCCGACGCTTCGAGGCGCGCAACCGGCGACTGGCCGTCAGAGCGGAAGAGAAACGCCGCAAGCGCGAGCGACGCCGCGCCGCGGCGGCACGGCAGGTGACCGAGGCACCACCGGCATCACGTGAACGGCCCGCCGATGTGGACGTTACCGCCTTGAAGGCACAGGTGGCGACCCTGACTGCGCGTCGAAAACGCCTGCAACGCCAACTGGACAGAGCCGAGGAGGCGCAGCGCCCCGCACTTCTCGAGCGCCTGGCGGGATTCGACGATCAGCTCGACGCCTTGAACCGACGACTCGACTCCGCGCCGGCACCGGACCGGAGCGCCACGCGCGATCACCAGCATATCGCCGTGGCGGCAGCGGAGCAGGCAATGCGCAAGGCGCGCCAGGAGCTCGCCCATTTCCAGCGTCAGGGCGATCAGGCGGGCATCGGGCAGGCGTGGGACAAGATACACGAGGCGGAGCGGCTGATCTCCCTGGCCAGCCGAGCGCCCGCCAACTCGCCTGCCGGAGACGCGGGCGACCATCGGGGAACGACATCATGAACGCCACCAAGCGAGAGCAGATCTTTGCCCGCCTCAAGGCCAACAACCCCGAACCGACGACCGAGTTGAACTGGTCGACCCCGTTCGAGCTACTGGCAGCGGTACTGCTGTCGGCGCAGGCGACGGACGTGGGCGTGAACAAGGCGACCGCGAGGCTGTTTCCGGTGGCCAATACGCCGCAGGCGATCATCGATCTCGGACTCGACGGGCTGAAGGAGCACATCAAGACCATCGGCCTCTACAACACCAAGGCCGAGAACCTGATGAAGACCTGCCATATCCTGGCCGAGCAGTACGACGGAGACATTCCGCGCACCCGGGAAGGACTGGAGGCGCTACCCGGCGTGGGGCGCAAGACCGCCAATGTGATTCTGAACACGGCATTCGGCGAGCTGACCATGGCAGTGGATACGCACATCTTCCGCGTTGCCAACCGCACCCGGCTGGCCCCGGGCAAGAATGTGCTGGAGGTCGAGCAGAAGCTACTCCGCCATGTCCCCAGGGCTTATCTCAAGGATGCCCACCACTGGCTGATCCTGCATGGCCGCTACACCTGCCTGGCACGCAAGCCGCGCTGCGGGAGCTGCGTGATCGAGGACCTGTGCGAATACCCGGACAAGATCGATATCGCCTGATGTCGATGGCCGTTGTCAGGGGCTCGATTCCGGCTCCTGCCCGGCCTCTCCATTCTCGGGCTGCCGGGTCGGCACCGCGTCCTGGCCCATGGATTCCGGCGCGGTGGGCGTGGTCTCCGGCAAGCTGCTGCCATCACCGTTCGCGGCGCTGCCCGAGGCATCGGTGGTCGATGCCTCCTCTCTCGGTGGCGTAGCGCTCATTTCGGTCGCTCCGTCACGGCTGTAGACGATCTTGCGCGTGCCGCCATCACAGCTGCCGACCACTTCGGCGCCGGCAAAGGCTTCCCCCTCTCTCACCACGTCATCGTCGACCTGGGCGTTGTCGACGATCTCGAGCAGGAAATGCCGGGCCCCATTGTCACGGATGGTCTGGTCGATCTGTGTCTTGAGTCTTTCGCAGGCCAGGCGCGCCTCGGGTTGCTGGTCGAACGGCGAATCGCTCTGCTGCGCCTGGGCCCAGGCGAGAGACGATGCCAGGCCGGCACTACTCAACCCCATCACGACGGCGGACTTCCAGGTAAAAACACGCATAGACACTCCTCAATCCATGGCAATGCACGGATGACGGACAATGCCGCCAATTCGCGCGGGAAATACCGCTCCGATCCCCCCGCCTCGACCGACGTGGATTCGGAAGGCTTCACAACCGGAATTCCCCGCCCTTCTCGATCGCTCGTTGATAGGCCGGACGATCGCGTATCTGTTGCAATACTCTTTTGATATTAGGACGCTGGGCCAGATCGGCACGACTTTCCGCCGCCAGCAGCGGAAAGCTCATCTGAATGTCGGCCGCGCTGAATTCATCGCCTGCGAACCACGGGTGCTGACGCAGTTCACTCTCCCAGTAGTCGAGATGCAGCCCAAGCTGGGGGTCGAGGAATTTCTGGCGGACGCCATTGGCCAGCAGCCGGCCGATCGGTCGAATGACCGCGGGCACCGGCGGCTTGCCCAGCTTCGAGAAGACCAGCTTCATCACCAGCAGCGGCATGGCCGACCCTTCGGCGTAGTGTAGCCAGTAGGTGTAGCGCAGCCGCTCCGGCGTGCCGGCCTCCGGCACCAGGGCATCGCCACCGTAGCGGGAGACGAGATACTCGACGATCGCACCGGATTCGGCGACGGTGTGAGCGTCGTCGGTGATGATGGGCGACTTGCCGAGCGGATGGATCCGCTTCAGCTCCGCGGGTGCCAGCATGGTCTTGGGGTCGCGTCGATAGGTCCGAATCTCGTACTCGACACCCAGCTCCTCCAGCAGCCACAGGATACGCTGCGAGCGGGAGTTCTCGAGATGATGAACAGTGATCATGTCAGCGCTTCCTTGCCGTTTTTTCAACTCTCCTGGCCGCCAGGACATTCAGCGGCCGGCGGAAATGCCCTTAACCATAGGAAGTTATCGCTGAAGCCGCCACTGACGAAAACGGCGCCACCCAGGCGCCGTCCTCGAGTTCGACCGGTCGTCGTCAATGCTGCTGCTCGAACATCTCATCGCCGACATCGTCGATATATCGCTGGCTCTTGGCGATCGTCAGTTCCACGCAGGCATCTTCGCCCGGCACCACATCCGAACGCTCGAAGCGGCGCTCCAGGGTCTCGCCGCCCTCGACCGGTTTGCGAATCCAACCACTGACCCGATGCTGGCCTCCGACATCCTGCGGCTCGGGGACGATCAGGAACCCCTTGTACTCGACCGGCTCGCGCTCTTTTGTGGGCGTGGCGGGTTTGGCATTGCCACCGCCCAGCAGCCCGGAGAACAGTTTCTTCAGCATACGTTGCTCCCGATTCGGATGCCGACACGGCAGGTATCGGCATCAAGGGTTGGACCGGACGGCGCTAGCTCGCGGAGCGGCCCTTGCCTGCCGCGATCCGCAGACGCAGCGCATTGAGCTTGATGAAGCCTTCGGCATCCTTCTGGTCGTAGGCGCCGGCATCATCCTCGAACGTGGCAATCGACTCGTCGAACAGCGACTGCTCGGACTTGCGCCCGACCACCGTCGCGCTGCCCTTGTAGAGCTTCATTCGCACCACGCCATTGACGAACGCCTGGGTTTCGTCGATGGCGGCCTGGAGCATGCGGCGCTCCGGGCTCCACCAGTAACCGTTGTAGATGGTCTTGGCGTACTTGGGCATCAGTTCGTCCTTGAGATGCGCCGCCTCGCGGTCGAGCGTCAACGACTCGATGGCACGATGCGCCCGCAGCAGGATGGTGCCGCCAGGCGTTTCATAGCAGCCGCGGGACTTCATGCCGACATAGCGGTTCTCGACGATATCGAGACGGCCGATGCCGTTGTCGCCACCCAGCTTGTTGAGCCTGGCCAGCACCTCGTGCGGCTTGAGCGGCTCGCCGTCGATGGCGACGACGTCGCCATTCTCGTAGGTCAGCTCGATGTAAGTCGGCTTGTCAGGCGCGGCTTCCGGCGCCACGCTCCAGCGCCACATCTCCTCTTCCGCCTCGGCCCACGGGTCCTCGAGAATGCCGCCCTCGTAGGAGATGTGCAGCAGGTTGGCATCCATCGAGTACGGCGACTTCTTCTTGCTCTTGGAGAAGTCGACCGGGATGTCATTGTCCTCGCAGTACGCCATCAGCTTCTCGCGGGAGTTCAGGTCCCACTCGCGCCACGGCGCGATGACCTTGACCCCCGGCTTCAGGGCGTAGGCGCCCAGTTCGAAGCGCACCTGGTCGTTGCCCTTGCCGGTGGCGCCGTGGGAGATCGCGTCGGCACCGGTCTCGTTGGCGATTTCGATCAGACGCTTGGCGATGAGCGGCCGCGCGATGGACGTGCCCAGCAGGTACTCGCCCTCGTAGATGGTGTTGGCCCGGAACATCGGGTAGACGTAATCGCGAACGAACTCTTCTCGCAGGTCCTCGATGTAGATCTCCTTGACCCCGAGCGCCTGCGCCTTGGCTCGCGCCGGCTCGACCTCTTCGCCCTGACCGATATCGGCGGTAAAGGTGACCACTTCGCAAGCGTAGGTTTCCTGCAGCCACTTCACGATCACGGAAGTGTCAAGGCCGCCGGAATAGGCGAGGACGACCTTTTTGACATCGGACATGCGATAGCTCCTTAGCAAGTTTGAATTGACGGGCAAGGTATGTCGTTCTTTGACGTGCGGCAATCGGCGAACGGTGCAGCCCGAAATTATAACGCTCCCGGCCCGCCACGAACACCGAGCGACGGGACGGCAATGGCCGAAACTGCTAGACTCTACGCGGTTTCATGACCGCGGTTTCCTCTACACATTACCACTACCACACCAAGGGAATGGGAGTCATTGCATGTCGGACGCCAGCACGAAAGAGCTGATGGCGCAGCGTTTTCGCGGATATCTCCCGGTCGTGGTAGACGTCGAAACCGGCGGGTTCAATTCGGCCACGGATGCGATCCTGGAAATCGCCGCCGTGCCGCTGACCATGGACGATCAGGGCAACCTGCTGCCACTGGATACCATTGCCTTTCATGTCGAGCCCTTCGAGGGCGCCAACGTCGAACAGTCCGCCCTGGATTTCACCGGCATCGACCTCTCCAGCGCCTTCCGCAAGCAGATCGCCGTCAGCGAGCGTGAAGCGCTGGACGGACTCTTCAAGCCGATTCGCAAGACCATCAAATCCCACGACTGCTCGAGGGCCATCCTCGTCGGCCACAACGCCTCCTTCGATCAGGGATTTCTCAACGCTGCCGTCAATCGCTGCAATATCAAGCGCAATCCCTTTCACCCCTTTTCCAGCTTCGACACCGCGTCGCTCTCGGCACTGGCTTACGGCCAGACGGTGCTGGCGCGAGCCTGCCAGGCAGCGGGTATCGAATTCGACAACTCGTCGGCCCACTCGGCGAGCTACGATACCGAACGCACGGCGGAGCTGTTCTGCGCCATCGTCAACCGCTTCAAAGACCTGGGCGGCTGGAATCTGGCGATGAAGGAGCAGGGTCTCGACGATATCTGAACGCTGAAACGACAGACGCCCCGTCCTGGGACGGGGCGCCTCACTTCACGGCGGCTTGGACAGCGCCGGCTCAGCCGTCGCTCGGGGCTTCGGCGGACTTGGCCGCGGCAGCCTTGACCATGGGCTCCAGCTCACCGTTCTGGTACATCTCGACGATGATGTCGCAGCCACCTACCAGCTCGCCGTCGATCCACAGTTGGGGAAACGTCGGCCAGCTGGCGTACTTGGGCAGCTCCGCCCGGATGTCCGGGTTGTCGAGGATGTTGACGAAGGCGAACTTCTCGCCGCATGCCATCAACGCCTGAACCGCCTGGGCCGAGAAGCCGCACTGGGGCAGCTGGGGCGATCCCTTCATGTAGAGCAGGATGGCGTTGTCACTGATCTGCTGCTTGATCGCTTCGATGGTATCGCTCATGAGACGTCCTGTAGCGGGAAGAGAGAGCCGCTGGCCCACCCTTCGCGTGTGCGCGAATATAAAAGACCGTGACACCATTCTACTGATGACATCGGCCGAAAACACCCCCGCCCTCCTCTGAAGGTATCCCGCGGCGTTGCGCCGCTCACGGGGTCTGGTTAGGATGATTGGCTTTCGCACGGATCGACGCTGGCCGCCGACGCCCGCCCAGGGCGCGGCTCCCCATGGCATCGATCGTGGCGCCGCCTAGCGAAACGCCCCACCGGGCGCTTCGCCCGCGGCGCTTTTTTCTTTTTCTGGTGGCAGCCGCCATGGCGGGCACGGTCACCGATCGAGTTTTCAGTGCGGCGCGCCGGGATGATGCCGCATGCCTTGAAGCCCATGTCTCAACGTCAAGTCACGACAGGAATCCGCCCATGAGCGCACGCCACTTTCTGACCCTTCTGGACCTCTCCGCCGACGAGCTCGATTATCTGATCCAGCGCGGGATCACGATCAAGAACCGCCTGAAGACCAACGGCCCCGTCTACACGCCGTTCAGCAACCGCACCCTGGCGATGATTTTCGAGAAGTCCTCGACGCGAACCCGGGTGTCGTTCGAGACCGCCATGGCGCAGTTCGGCGGCCATGCGCTGTTTTTGTCATCGCGGGACACCCAGCTCGGCCGTGGGGAGCCAATCGCGGATACCGCGCGGGTGCTCTCGGAGATGGTCGACGCGGTGATGATCCGCACCTTCTCCCATGCCGGCCTGGAGGAGTTCGCCGCCGCCAGCTCCGTGCCGGTGATCAACGCCCTGACCGACGATTACCACCCCTGCCAGCTGCTGGCCGACGTCATGACCTGGACCGAATGCCGCGGGCCGGTCAAGGGCAAGACGGCCGTCTGGATCGGTGACGGCAACAACATGTGCCACTCCTGGATCAACGCCGCGCGCCGGTTCGATTTCCAGCTGCGCATCTGCTGTCCGGAGGGTTACGAGCCACGTCGGGACATTCTCGAGGCCGCAGGCGAGCACGCCGTCATCGTGCGCGATCCTGGCGAAGCCGTTCGAGATGCCGACCTGGTCACCACGGACGTCTGGGCGTCGATGGGCCAGGAGGAAGAGCAGGCCAAGCGCGAACGTGACTTCACCGGCTTCCAGGTCACCGAAGCGTTGCTGGATCTGGCCGGGCAAGAGGCTATCTTCCTGCACTGCCTGCCGGCCCATCGCGGCGAGGAGATCAGCGCCACCCTGCTCGACGACCCACGCGCCGTGGTCTGGCAGGAAGCCGGCAATCGCCTTCATGCCCAGAAGGCGCTGATCGAGTTCCTGTTGCTGGGGCGGGTCGCCTGACCCGGCGATGAAAACGCCGCGATCCGTCATGGATCGCGGCGTCTGGATTCTGCACCGCTCCTGTCCGGTCAGGAGCTTGCCGGGCGCGGGGCTCTGCGCCGCGCCCGGTAGCCCACCGCCATCTTCAGCGTCACGACGACCAGCGCCACCAACGCCATCGCGACGAGTATCTGGCCCACATCCCCCTCCAGCGCCGACTTGCCCAGCACTACGAACGCCACGGCATAGGGTCCGGTCGTCATCAATGCCACCGTCAGGTAGATCGACCGGGGGACGCCGGCGATCCCCAGGGCGTAGTGCTTGATGAACATCGGCACCCCGGGCACCAGCTTGATCAGGAAGGTGACTCGCCAGGCGTCGCCCCGGGTCCGGTCGAGACCCGCCAATGCCGGGAAGCGCCGCTCGATGGCACGGCTCAGAGCCGGCCGCAGGCGGCCGTGGGCAATGGCATAGCAGAGCAGCAGGTTGAGCAGCGTGGCGACGGCGGAGAACGCCAGCCCGGCGGGGATACCGAAACGCAGCCCGGCGATGACGTAAAATGGCGTCATCGGCAGGCCCAGCGCCGGCAGCAGCGTCATCGACATCAGCAGGGCCAGTGGGTGCAGCGTCTCCAGCGATTCGAGTGACAGCCCGCCCCAGACGAGGAGCCCTGCAGTCAGCGTGGCGAATCCGAGCAGCGCCGACGCCCACAGCCACCAGCGACGCAGGGGGCGTGGTGGCGAGCCGGCATGGAATCGAGGGGAGTTGGGGGGCGCGTGTCGCATGCCCCCAATCTAACCCGGTTTCGATGAAGGATCGATGACAGGTGCGGAAGGAATCGGTACCCCTTCCGCGGTCGCTCACTCGAGGTTGTCGAGCCCTTTCTCGGCCATCGCCACGGCGCGGAACAGCGCCCGGCGCTTGTTGAGCGTCTCGTTCCACTCATCGTCGGGGTTGGAGTCGGCGACGATGCCGCCACCGGCCTGGACGTGCAGCTCGCCATCCTTCAGCACCGCCGTGCGAATCGCGATCGCCATGTCCATGTTGCCGTGCCAGGAGAGATAGCCCACGGCACCGGAATAGACGCCACGCTTGACCGGCTCCAGCTCGTCGATGATCTCCATCGCCCGGATCTTCGGCGCCCCGGAGAGGGTGCCGGCCGGGAAAGTGGCCCGCAGCACGTCCATCGCCGACATGCCCTGGCGCAGCTTGCCGGTGACGTTGGAGACGATGTGCATGACGTGGGAGTAACGCTCGATCGCCATCCTGTCGGTGAGCTCGACCGTGCCGATTTCGCTGATGCGGCCGATATCGTTGCGTCCGAGATCGATCAGCATCAAGTGCTCGGCGATCTCCTTGGGGTCGGCCAGCAGTTCCTCCTCCAGCGCCTTGTCCTGCTCGGGCGTCGCACCGCGCGGTCGCGTGCCGGCGATCGGGCGGACCGTCACCTCGCCACCCTCCAGCCGGGTCAGAATCTCGGGGGACGACCCGATCACGTGATGGTCGTCGAGATTCAGAAAGAACATGTAGGGCGACGGATTGAGACTGCGCAGCGCCCGGTAGAGATCCAGCGGCGGCGCCTGGTATGGAATCGACATGCGCTGGGACGGCACGCACTGCATGACGTCGCCGGCCAGCACGTACTCCTTGATCGTCGCCACCGCGTCCTTGTAGCCCTGCTCGCTGAAGCTGGCGTGGAAGTCGTCCTCGGCGACATCCGCCCGGCCGGTGCCCGGACTCAAAGTGTTGAAGGTGGCACTGCGCAGCTTCAGCTCCAGCGTCTCGAGTCGCTCTACCGCGTCGGCATAGGCGTGGGGCGACTCCGGGTCGGCGTGAGTCCACAGCTGCAGGCGGCCGGAGAGGTTGTCGAAGACGACCAGGTCGTCGCACACCATCAACAGGATGTCCGGCACCCCGATGGGGTCCGGCTTCTCGGCGGCGAGCGCAGTGCGCAGCTTCGGTTCGATATAGCGAATGGTGTCGTAGCCGAAATAGCCCACGAGACCGCCATCGAACCGCGGCTGGTCATTCAGGTCCGGAACCTTGAATCGCGCCTGGAATCGCTCGATCCAGGCCAGCGGATCCTCGACTTCACTGACGCCAGCCTCTTCGCCATCGACGATGTGGCGAACGGTAAGGCCCCGCACCTCGATCCGCTCCCGGCTGGGCAGGCCGATGATCGAATAACGCCCCCACTTCTCGCCTCCCTGAACCGATTCGAGCAGAAAGGTCCAGGGCGCATCGGCCAGCTTGAGGTAGGTCGACAGCGGCGTATCCAGATCGGCCAGCACCTCGCGGGTGACCGGAATACGGTTGTAGCCGGCTTGCGCCAGCTCGGCAAAGCGATCGGAGGTCATCATGGGACCGGGCTCCAGCAGTGAAAATCAGCAATCGGCAAGCGAGGCAGTTCGGCTGACAATCACCATCGCCAACGCGTCACGTGGCGCATCAGCACGCTGGGACTGAAAAAGCGTTGGATATCCGGTCGCATGTGAAAGCTCGGTCGAGGGGAAACGAAAATATCGGGAAGGTGCGCAAGAACGACGCCACGATTACCGTGACGCCGGTTCGGAAACCCTAAACGAGTTCCCCCAGCGATTCAACCACGCCATCCGGGCGGCTCGAGGCCACCGGCTCGCCGTGGTTGTAGCCGTACGGCACCGCCAGGGTGCGGAAACCGGCCCGTCTCCCCGCCTCCACGTCGTGGCGCGAATCCCCCACCATCAGACACTGTGCGGGCGCGATGCCGAACTGCGCCGCCAGATGAAGCAGCGGCGCAGGATGGGGTTTCTTCTCCGCCAGCGAATCCCCGCCCAGCGTCATCCGAAAATAGCGACGCAGACCCAGTGCCTCGAGAATCGGATCGATGAATGCCGCGGGCTTGTTGGTGACCAGCGTCACGATGACGCCCCTAGCCTCCAGCGATTCAAGTGCTTCGCGGACACCGGGATACGCCCGGGTGCGCTCGCAGGGCGCCGCGTGATACGCACGCAGGAATTCATCATGGCTCGCCGTCAACCGGGCCGGATCCGGCACCTCGCCCAGGACGCTGGTCAACGCCCGCTCGACCAGCTTGTGCGAGCCGTTGCCCACCCAGTCACGCACCTTGGCCTCGCCTACCGGCACCAGGTGCTGCCCGCTCAGCATCGTGTCCACCGCCGCCGCCAGATCGGGTACGGAGTCGATCAAGGTGCCATCGAGATCGAAGGCGACCAGCCGGATGTCCTGAAGCGCCGGGTGCATGAGGGAATCCTCGCGTGAAAGGTTGAAAAGACGACACACCGCGCAGCAGCTTACCCAAAACGGCGTAAGTTTACGCAACCCACGGATGCCAAGTGTCGATGATCGGCGTATCCTCGGACACATCTTTCGTCGCATCGACGGTGCTCATTTCCGTGAACGTGCAGTCTCGCAATCCGATGTCGTCATCACTCGGCTCTCGGTGTGCCTGCCTGTCACCAGCCATCCTCCCCGAGCCCCCGCGATACGCCCGGACCGACGGTCCCGATTTCCCCGGCTGTACCCTTCTCATTTTTCTGATTTCTCGATTGGAGTTTCCCCATGACCACACCACGCATCGTCGTGGTCGGTGGCGGCGCGGGCGGACTCGAGCTGGCAACCCGCCTGGGTCGCAAGCTCGGCAAGTCCCAGCGTGCCGACATCGTCCTCGTAGACCGCAACCCCACTCACATCTGGAAGCCCCTGCTGCACGAGATCGCCACCGGCACCCTCGACTCCGGGCTCGACGAGGTCTCCTACCAGGGCCACTCCAAGAGTCACGGCTACCGGTTCCAGCGGGGTACGCTGAGCGCCATCGATCGCGACAACCGCACCCTGACGCTGGAGCCGATCCACGACCAGGACGACGCCGTCGTGCTACCGGCCCGTGAGCTCGAGTACGACTACCTGGTGCTGTCCGTCGGCAGCGTCTCCAACGATTTCGGCACGCCCGGTGTGTCCAGGCACTGCCACTTCATCGACAGCCCGCAGCAGGCGGAGAGTTTTCGCCGCAACATGCTCAACACCTTCCTGCGCTACAGCGATCCGGAGCGGCGGACACACCCCAAGCTGACCGTCGGCCTGGTTGGCGCGGGCGCTACCGGCGTCGAGCTCGCCGCCGAACTCTTCGGCGCCTCCCGGATGCTGCACAGCTACGGGTTCACGGCGCTGGACAGCGGCAAACTCGAGGTCCATCTGATCGAGGCGGCACCGCGTATCCTGCCGGCCCTGCCCGAGCGGATCAGCCGTGCGGTGCATGGCGAGCTGGAGCGACTCGGCGTCAAGATCCATGTCGACACCCGGGTCACCGAAGCCAACGCCAACGGCTTCATCACCGCCGACGGCGAGCCGCTGGAGACGGACCTCAGCGTCTGGGCGGCCGGCATTCGCGCGCCGGAATTCCTGTCGCAACTGGGACTCGCCACCGAGCGCAACCACCAGATCAAGGTCCACGAGACCCTGCAGAGTCTCGACGACGAGCGTATCTTCGCCTTCGGCGACTGCGCCTCCTGCCCGCAGCCCGACGACAAGCGAGTGCCGCCCCGGGCCCAGGCCGCTCATCAGCAGGCGACCCACTGCTACCACAATCTGCGTGCGGCCATGGACGGCAAGCCGCTCAAGCCGTTCATCTACCGCGACCGGGGCTCGCTGATCTCGCTGGCGCACTTCGAGGCGGTCGGCAGCCTCATGCGTGGCGCCTCGGCGCGCAGCCTGTTCATCGAAGGCCGGCTGGCCAAACTGTTCTACGCTTCTCTCTACCGGATGCACCAGATGGCGATTCACGGCATCTTCAAGACCGGCATGACGGTCATCGTCGATGGCCTCAACCGCTACATCAGGCCGAAGATGAAATTGCACTGAAGCATCGACCCCGAAACGTCAGCGGAGAGACACCATGGACCGTTTCTACAACGCCCCGGGCGACGTCGTCGACGAGACTTTACGGGCAACGGCAGTGACCGCCCAGGTACGTGTCGCCGAGCCGAAGAGCGGCCTGCGAATCCTGATCCGCCGCAATTGGGACAAGGCGGACCAAGGCCAGCGCCAGGTGGCGATACTGTCCGGCGGTGGCGCCGGTCACGAGCCGGCGCACGCCGGTTATATCGGCGAGGGCATGTTGACCGGGGCGATCTCCGGCAGCCTGTTCGCCTCGCCCAGTGTCGAGGCGGTACTCGCTGCCATTCGCGAAGTCTGCGGCGCGGCCGGCTGCCTGCTGGTGGTCAAGAACTACACCGGCGATCGCCTCAACTTCGGCCTCGCCGCCGAGCGTGCCCGAGGCGAAGGACTGGACGTCGCCATGGTCATCGTCGCCGACGATGTCGCCATCGACAATGCCCCGCAACCGCGAGGCATCGCCGGCACCGTGCTGGTGCACAAGCTGAGCGGTCATCTGGCGAGCCGGGAACTGCCGCTGGAGACCATCCGCGAGCGCGCCGAGGCGCTGTGCCGGCGCACGGGGTCATTGGGCATGGCGCTCAGCGCCGCGGCCCAGCCGGGCCAGGCGGCCGCCGAGCGCTCGCCGGAACTGGGCCTGGGGATTCACAACGAGACCGGTACGCGGGAGGTCGATCCGCAAAATGCCGACGACGCGATGCGCCTGGTGCTCGAACCGCTGTGCGAGGCGCTCTCCGACCGCAAGCTCTCCGGGCCCTGGATCGCGATGCTCAACGACCTGGGCAGCTGTTCCACCCAGGAGATGGGGGTGCTGGCCGCCAGCCTGCTGCGCCAACTGGGCGTCGATCAGGTAGCCCACCTGATCGGCCCGGCCCCGCTGATGACCTCGCTGGACATGCACGGCTTCTCGCTCACGCTGCTGCCGGCCGACGACGATGTCGTCGAGGCGCTGTCGGCCCCGACCACGGCGCCGGCCTGGCCCGGGTTGCACGCCGTCCAGGCGCCCGCCCGCTTTTCGCCGGAGACCCGACAGGAGCATGAGGCCCTGGCCGACGGCGCCCCGCAGGATCCCGGCACTTCCGCCCTTCTCCAGCAGGTCATCGAGACCCTGCGCCAATCGCGCCAGGAACTCGACGCCCTCGACGCAAAAAGTGGCGACGGCGACGCCGGCGCCAGCGTGGAGAGCGGCGCCGAGTCGATCGCCAGGGCGCTGTCGGCCAGCCGCCTCAACACCGAAGCCCCGCCATTGATGTTCGCCGGCATCGGCCAGCTGCTGGCGCGCGACATGGGCGGCTCCAGCGGCGTACTGCTGTCGATCCTGTTCACCGCGGCGGCAGCCACGCTGGACCAGCGCGGCGATCTGCAGGAAGCGCTGGCCGCCGGCGTCGAGAAGATGCAGGCCTACGGCGGCGCCAGGCCCGGCGACCGCACCATGCTCGACGCACTGGTGCCCGCCATCGAATCGCTGCGGCGGGGGGAATCGCTGGCCCAGGCAGCCCAGGCTGCGCGCGATGGCGCCCAGGCCACCGCCCGCCTCGTCCGCGCCAACGCCGGTCGCTCTGCCTACGTGCCGGAGAGCGCGCTCGAGGGCGTCGTCGACCCTGGCGCCGAGGCCGTGGCAAGAGTGTTCGAGGCGCTGGCCAATGAATGAGTTGCCTGAACTCGACCCGGAATCCGAGCGGGAGATCATTATCCCCCCGGGGATGGAACGACTGGCCGAGCGTGCAGGCTACGCGCCAGCCATACGTGTCGGTCGCACCCTTTACTGCGCGGGGCAAGTCGGCCGAACGCAGGCGCTGGAGGTGATACCGGATCCAGCAGACCAGTTTCGAGCCTGCTGGGAAAACCTGCGCAGTGTCCTTGCCGCGGGCGGTTGCACGTTCGATGACGTCGTCGATATGACGACCTACCACGTGGACCTGCATCGCCACATGGAGACGTTCCGAGAGGTCAAGGACGCGGTATTCCCCAAGGGTACCTGTGCCTGGACCGTCATCGGTGTCGTCGACCTGGCCCTTCCCGGGCTGCTGGTCGAAATCAAGTGTACCGCGGTGCAGCCCTCTCGCTCCGACGATTAGTCGAGACTGGCGGTTGGCCACCAGTCCGGCAGCAGCGCCCGGGCCTCGCGCCGGCCGAAGCGATCGTCGAGCAGGTGGATCACGCCCTCGTCCTGCGGCGAGCGAATCACGCGCCCGGCGGCTTGCACCACTTTCTGCATGCCCGGGAAAAAATAGGCGTAATCGTAGCCACGACCGTAGAGCGCCTGCAGCCTGACGCGCATCTGCTCGTTGACGGGGTTGACCTGCGGCAATCCCAGCGTCGCGACGAAGGCCCCGATCAGGCGATCGCCGGGGAGATCGATGCCTTCGCCGAAGATCCCGCCCAGGACGGCAAAGCCTACCCCCTCCCCGCTCGCATCGAACCGGGCCAGGAATGCCTCCCGGGCGGCATCATCCATGCGTGAGGCCTGCCGCCATGACGGCACGTCGGGATGGCGCTCGGCCAGACGATCGGCGACCCTTTCGAGATAGGCGAAGCTCGAGAAGAACGCCAGGTAGTTGCCGCGCCGCGCCCGGAACTGGGCGGCGACCCGGTCCGCCAGCGGAGTGAGCGAGGCCTCACGATCGGCATAGCGCGTCGACAGCGATGCGGCAACGTGTACCGCCAGCTGCGAGTCGTGGAACGGCGAATCCAGCGATAGCCAAGGCGCGTCCGGTGCCACGCCGAGCAGATCGCGATAGTAGGCTTCCGGGGTCAGCGTGGCGGAAAATAGCGCGCCGCCATGCGCCGCGGCGAATCGTGGCGCCAGGAACGGCGCCGGCACCACGTTGCGCAACGTCACCTGCGCCCCTGCACGGCGCTGGCGTCCGCGGGGCGCCTGGCGGGTCACGTCACAGATCGAATGCTCGCCGAAGACATCGGCGACGCGGCAGAAGTGCTGGGCGTCGAAGGCGAATCGCTGCAGTTCGCCGTCGAGCGCGATCGGCTGCTCGCTCTGATACTCGACGACCTGAGAGACCGCTTGCTGCAGCGCCCCGATCAGCTTGCCGGGCAGTGTCTCGATGACCCGATAGTCCGCTTCGCTCTCGTCCGCCAGCGCCTGCCAGATGGCGGCCACCCGCGAGAACGGCCGCTTGAGCGGCGCCGGCAACGTAGGCTTCAGGCGTCGGAAAGCGCCGTGGTCCAGCGTCGCGCTGTACATGCCGCGCCCGCGTTCCACCAGATTGTGAGCCTCGTCGACGAGCACGCCGACCCGCCACTGCTGCTGCTGGCTCAAGGCATAGAGCATGGCGTGAAAATCGAACCAGTAGTTGACGTCGCCGACGACGACATCGGCCCAGCGCGCCATCTCCTGGCCGAGGTAATAGGGGCAGATGTGGTGGGCGAGTGCCGTGTCCCGCAGGCCGGCACGATCGAGCCAGCCGCGTTCGACCGCCGCCGCGCGGGCCGCGGGCAGGCGATCGTAGAAACCGGCGGCCAGCGGGCAGGAGTCGCCGTGACACGCCTTGTCGGGGTGCTCGCAGCTCTTGTCGCGGGCCGTCAGCGTCAGCACCCGCAGGGGCAGCGCCCCGGTCTCGTCGGGCGCGGAGACACGCGACTCGGCACGGTGGCAACGGCCTCCTGCGCCCAGCGTCTGCAGCGCCTCGAGGGCGAGTCGCTGCCCGGTATTGCGCGCCGTCAGGAAGAGGACCTTGTCCAGCGGCTCGCCCGGCATCGCCTTGAGCAACGGAAACAGCGTCCCCAGCGTCTTGCCGATACCGGTGGGCGCCTGCAGCATCAGCCAGCGCCCGGTGTGGATGGCCTTGTAGACGGATTCGGCCAACGGACGCTGGCCTTCGCGGAAACCGGCATGGGGAAAGCGGAGCGACTTCAGGGCGTTGTCCCGGCGGCGGCGATGGGCCAGCTCCTGCTGCGCCCAGGCCAGAAATGCCTGACAGTGCGCCTCGAATTCGGCGCGCAGGGCATCGGCGGAGCACTGCTCGGCCAGGGGCGTTTCGCGCTGGCTGACGATATCGAAATAGACCAGCGTCACCGTGAGCCGGTCCAGCCCGCGTTCGGCGCACAGCAGATGACCATAGACCTTGGCCTGGGCCCAGTGCAGCGACCGCTGGTTGGCCGGCTGGCGGGCGAGGTCACCGCGGTGCGTCTTGATCTCCTCCAGCCGGTTGGCATCGGGATCGTAACCATCGGCACGTCCGCGCACGTCGAGATGGTGATAGCTGCCGCTCAAGGCAATCTCGCGCTCGTAACGTTCGCCGCGGCGAGCCGCGACGAGCTGATGGCCGGCGATCCCCTCCTGCGCCGAGGGCGACGGCGTGAAGCGCAGATCGAGATCGCCACGCTTGGCCGCGAACTCGCACAGCGCCCGGACGGCGATCCGGTAGCTCAAGAATCGCTCCCGGCAACGGCCGTATCGGGACCGGCGAGGCCTGCCACCTCGACATCGCCTTCGGGGGCCCAACTGACGTAGCAGACACTGACCGGCATGTCGTGTCGGGCGCAGAAGTCGAGCCAGCGCTTCTGGTTGTCCTGCAGGCGATCGCCTGGGCCCTTCACTTCGATCATGCGATAACGCGTCGCCTGCGAGGGCTCAGCGTCCTCCGGCCAGAACTGGATCAAATCCGGCATTCCGGCACGGTTGGCACGGACGTCGCCGAGCAGCCGCTCGAACCAGAGCCGCAGGTGACGCGCCGGGATGCACTGCAGGGCAAGCTCCAGCAGGTGCTCGTCGAGCGCTTCCCAGAACACGAAGGGCGACTGGATCCCCCACTTCTCGCGATAGCGTCGACGGATGATCGCGCCGTAGTCGCCCGTCTCGAGCGCCGCCAGGCAGCTGTCGAACCGGTCGCGCCGGCGCACTTGGAAATCCGCCTCGAACAGATCCACCGGCCCCGAGTGGAACGGATGGAAGAAGGCGCCGGGCAGTGGCGCGAAGATCGCTTCCCAGCAGAGCAGCCCGAACAAACCATTGACGAGCGCGTTCTCGACATAGCAGACCGGCGCCTCGTCACGACAGAGATGCCGGGCCACCGCCCGCTCGACGCTGGTGGCGCGGGGCAATACCAGGTCCAGACGCAGCGGCGGCGTTGCTTGCGGCCGACGCCCCGGCGCCAGGCCGAGCTTGCGACGAAGCCGGGGCAGCACCCGTTCCAGCGCCTGGCGTTCCGCCGCGTTGACGGGATCGGCTGCCGCCCGCTCGGCCAGGGCCAGCGCATCGCTGAATGCCTGCTGCGCCTCCAGCACCCGGATCCGGCGGAGCCGCGCCTCCGGTGCCGAGCAGTCTTGATAGAGCGTCAGGGCCTGATCGAGCTCGCCCTGGCGTTCGAGACGGTAGGCCAGCTTGTAGATCAACCGCCCCCGGCGACGCTCCAGCCACTCATTGGCAAACGGCAGGCGTGGAATATCGGCCAGCAGCGACTCCATCGCTTCATCGGCCTCGAAACGCTCCCGGCAGCGGTGCAGGTGTTGATAGGCCTCCAGTTCCTGGCGCCGGGAGAACGCTCGCGAGGTTGCCTCCAGCTCGATGGTCTCGAAACGGTAGACGCCGAGCTCCGCCAGCACGAACTCCGACCACTGCTGACGCAGATTGCCGAAGAACATCAGCCGGAAACGCTCGCACATCGCATCGACGCTCAGCCGGTAGTGACGATCCTCGAGTCCCGGCGCCCAATCGGCCAGAGGGCGGGGCTCGGGAGACTCTGCCTGCAGCGCCGCCAGCCATACCCCCTTGCCGGCCCCCCGGGAGAGACCGCATGTCGCCAGCCAGCCGCCCAGCTGCGCACCGAGCTCCGGCCGGGTCGTCAGCGCGAACAGCGCCTCCAGCGACAGCGGCGCGCCCTCCTCGATCCAGCCGGCCGCGATCAGCGGCTCGGCCGCCGCCCGTGTATCGCCAATCTCCGCATAGTCGAGGCGGCTGGCCCGAAAATCGACACCCCGGCGCATGATCATCCTGACCAGCAGCGCCTGGGAGGGCTGGGGCAGACGTTGGAAATCAGCGATGAAAGCGGCCTCGTCGACGCTCAGGAGGTCGGCGTAGCGCGACGTCAGCCAGTCGAGGACGCGGCGGAAGTTGGCGAGATAGTAGAGCGGATCTTCGAGCGTCGGCAGCGCCATGGCGTCCCCAGCGTAGACTCAAAACACTGGGTAAGTATACAGATCCAAGAGAGGCGTTCGAAGCGTTGTCGTGGCTATTCGCCCAGTTCCGTCTTGAGCTCCTGCCACAAACGGCGGTAGGCGTGGGTGGCGCGACTGCGTGGCGCCAGGTCGGCCAGCGGACGGCACTCCAGGCTCATGCGCTCGACGTCGCTGGCGTAGGGAATCCAGGTCTGCATCGGCGCCCCGATGGCAGCCGGCGGCGCCTCGAGCCACTCGCGGTGCAGCGTGCGCCGCCGGTCGACCAGATTGAAGAAGGGCGTGAGCCGCTGGCGCTGGCGTTTCTTGAGATCGAGATGTTCGATCATGCGCGAGAAGGCCTGTACCGACAGCGGGCTGGGGATGGTCGGCACCAGGATGCGATCGGCGGCACGGATCAACTGGTCGGCCAGGGTGGAGAGCCCAGGCGGGCAGTCCAGGACCATCAGCGCATACTCTTCGCTGAACGGTGCGATCAGCCGCTTGAGGTGCTTGTCGCCGTCGGCCTTGTCTTCGAGGATACGGTCGAGATCGCGCAGCCGGATATCCGCCGGCAACAGATCGAAACGCTCCCACGGTGTGTGCTGGACCTGCTCGCCCAGCGGGGATTTTCCCGCCAGCAGCTTGCCGACCTTGCGGCTCATGCCGTTCTCCCCGCCGAGTATCCAGGTGGAGGCACCCTGCGCATCGAGGTCCCACAGCAAAACCGGCAGGCCGTCGCGATTGGCTTCCCGGGCCAGGTTGACGGCGGCCGAGCTCTTGCCGACGCCGCCTTTGAGGTTGTGCAGGGCCACCACTTTCATGATCGAAACGTTCCCACTGAGTCGTCGGATAGTGCTCGAATTCTACGGCGTGGGGGGATCCGCCAAGATGACGTTTCGGTGACAAGATGATGACAGCGCCTGACGCTCGATCCAGCACCGCTTACCGGCCGCGCTGAGTCGCTTTATCGCCGCCTCGAGCCGGAGCGCGTCGCCGTGACTGCCGACCGCCTGGGCGTGCCGCAGGGTCAGCGGCCCCTTGCCGCGCAGCGCCCGCGCGCCCTTGCCGTTGGCGTGCTGGGCGAAACGCCGCTCGATATCGGTGGTGATGCCGGTGTAGAGCGCACCGTTGGCGGTCTCGATCAGATAGAGGTACCACCACCGTGGCTGCGCTCTGGCCGTCGGGTCGGCTGGCTTCGACACTCGGTTTCAGCTCCCGGCCAGCGCCGCGCGCATCCTGCCGATCACGCCCTCGTAGCGATGGGCATCGTCGAGGCTGCGGGCCTTGAAGATCGCCGAACCGGCAACGAAGGTATCCGCGCCCGCTCTGGCGATGTCGGCGATATTGTCCGGGTCGACCCCCCCGTCGACCTCCAGCCGGATCGGCAAGCCACTGGCGTCGATGCGTCGACGCGCTTCCCGTAGCTTGTCCAGTGCGGCGGGAATGAAGGACTGGCCGCCGAAGCCGGGGTTGACGCTCATGATCAGGATCATGTCGACCTTGTCCATCACATAGTCCAGGTAGGAGAGCGGCGTGGCCGGATTGAACACCAGCCCCGCCTTGCAGCCGTGGCTGCGAATGAGCTGCAGCGAGCGGTCGATATGCTCGGAAGCCTCGGGGTGGAACGTCACGTAGCTGGCACCGGCCTCGATGAAGTCGCCGATCAGCCGATCCACCGGCTTGACCATCAGATGGCAATCGATCGGTGCGGTGATGCCGTGCTTGCGCAACGCCTCGCACACCATCGGCCCCATCGTCAGGTTGGGGACATAATGATTGTCCATCACATCGAAATGGATGATGTCGGCCCCCGACGCCAGCACGTCGTCCACCTCCTGGCCCAGGCAGGCGAAGTTGGCGGAGAGAATCGAGGGGGCAATCTTGAAATCGCGCATGAGCGGGGATCCTTGTGCTGGCTGGCTTCTGTCGCCCATTCTAGCGCACGTGCCTCGATCTAGCGCACGTGCTTCGACGATGGGCAGGCCGGATGCAAAACCGCCCCGCTGGCAGCACCAGCGAGGCGGTTCGGCTTACCTTTAGCCGCGGTTCAATCCACGAAATCGGGCTTGCTGCTCTGGCGATCCTCCGGCAGTTCCTTGCGGACGTACGCGACCTGATCGGCGTGCTTAGCACGGGAATCAAATGCCCAGGGACGACATTCGTGACGAATAATTCCTATACTGCGCATGAGGTTAAGCCTGCCGCCAAGCAGGCTTCACGATTCAGACCAGCCACGACAACAATCGCATTTCGAGGGTAACCGCATGCCGAGACTCACCCCTGCCAAGCACACTCCTCGCCGGGTCGCCGGACTCTGCGTCTTCTGCCTGACATTCGCCTACTCGGTGACCTCGCTGGGCCAGTCCGCCATTCTCGAGGGCGAACGCTTCCATCCCCAGGTCGGTGAGCACGGCATGGTCGCCACCAGTCACTACCTCGCCTCGCAGATCGCCCACGAGGTTCTCGAGGAGGGCGGCAACGCGGTCGATGCCGCCGTCACCGCCGGTTTCGCGCTGGCAGTGACCCAACCCCGCTCGGGCAATATCGGCGGCGGCGGCTTCATGCTGATTTCGGACGAAAAAAGCGACAAGGTCATTGCCATCGACTACCGCGAGAAGGCCCCCGCCGCGGCTTACGAGACCATGTTCCAGAACGAGCAGGGCGAGGCCGTCTCCGAACTCTCGCGCTATACCCACAACGCCTCCGGCGTGCCCGGCACCGTGGCCGGCCTGGCGCTGGCGCTGGACCAGTACGGCACGATGACGCTGGCCGAGGCGCTGGCGCCCGCGATCAAGCTGGCGGACGAGGGGTTCATCATCCCGCCGCGCTTTGCGGAAGGACTCGAGCAGTCCCAGGATCGGCTAAAACAGTGGGATTCGACGCGCAAGGTGTTCTACAAGCCGGACGCCTCGCTCTATCGTGCCGGCGAGCGATTCCGCCAGCCCGACCTGGCCGCGACGCTCGAGCGCATCGCCGAGAACGGACCGCGTGAGTTCTACGAGGGCGAGACGGCACGCCTGATCACCGCCGAGATGCAGAATCATGGTGGCCTGATGACAGCACAGGATCTCGCCGGCTACCAGCCGACGATTCGCGAGCCGGTGCACGGCAACTACCGCGGGTTTGATGTCTATGCGATGAGTCCGCCCTCCTCCGGCGGCGCGCATATCGTGCAGATGCTCAACATCCTCGAGGGCTATGACATTGACGCCATGGGTTTCAACTCGGCGCGGACGATCCACGTCATGAGCGAAGCGATGAAACGCGCCTACGCCGATCGCGCCGAATACCTGGGTGACACCGATTTCGTCGATGTGCCCCTCGAAGGCATCACCTCCAAGGCCTACGCCGAGGAACTGCGCGGCCAGATCGACCTCGACCGGGCCACGCCCAGCAGCGAGATCGCCGCCGGCGACCCGCTCCCGTACGAATCCAACGAGACCACCCATTTCTCGATCGCCGACGACAGCGGCCTGGCGGTTTCCAACACCTACACCATCAACTTCAGCTACGGCTCGGGCATCGTCGTCGACGGCGCCGGTTTCCTGCTCAACAACGAGATGGACGACTTCTCCGCCAAGCCCGGCACCCCCAATGCCTACGGCCTGATCGGCGGCGAAGCCAACAAGATCGAGCCCGAGAAGCGCATGCTCTCCTCGATGACGCCGACCATCGTCAAGAAGGACGGCAGGAACTTCCTGGTGACCGGCAGCCCGGGCGGCTCACGCATCATCACCACCACGCTGCAGGTGGTGATGAACGTGATCGACCACGGCATGAACATTCAGAGCGCGGTCAGTGCGCCCCGAATCCACGACCAGTGGTTGCCGGACGAGATCCGCATCGAGGACGGTATCAGCCCGGATACCATCGCCCTGCTCGAAGCCATGGGCCACAAGATCAGCCAGCAGGAGGCGATGGGCGCGGCGCAGTCGATCCTGATCGAGGACGACGGCACCTTCACCGGCGGTGCCGACCCGCGACGCTCGACCTCTTCGGCGATGGGCATTTGAGCCATGAGAGATGCCAGGCCTCGGATCGGCTCCGTGCAGCATCGCGCGGACGACGCCGGGCGGTGGCCATGCTGACCGCACCCGTTCGGCACATCCTCTGCCTGCTGGTGATCGGCGGCATGCCACTCGGCGCCGTCGCCCAATCGACGGGCGGCGAGCGCATCACACTCGCCGCCAGCGAACCCGAGCGCGTGATCGAGGCTCGGCTAAGCGGCGACCAGACCGCCGAGTACCGCGTCGCCGCGCAGCAGGGTCAGATCCTGTCCGTGGATCTGAACGCCTCCCGCGACAGCGTCTACTTCAATATCAAGTCGGCCGACGGCGGCGAGTTCCTGTTTGCGGGGATGATGGCGGGCAACGTGGCGGATGTCGCCCTGCCAGCATCCGGCGACTATCTCGTTCAGGTGTTTCTGGTCCGCGCGGCCGCACGGCGTGACGAACAGGCGAGCTATACGCTGACCATCGCTGTCGGCGAACCGCGCGATGCCCCGACGGCCGATGCAAACAGGGGCAGCGCCGCGCCGGCAAAAGCCAACCGGCCCGATGAGATGGACGGGCCGAGATACTGGCAGGTCGAGCTGGACGACGCGACGACCAGGCTCAACGTGCGGTCGGGTCCTGGCCAGCAGTACGCCGTTGCCGGCCAGCTGGCCAATGGCGAAACGCTCGAGAGTCTTGGCTGTAGCCTGAACGGCGCCGACCGCTGGTGCCACGTTCGCGCCGCGGACTCGGGGCTCCGTGGCTGGGTCGCCGGGCGATTCCTGGTCGAGGGAAGCCAGCCGCCGGCATCGAGCCCCGCGAAAGGCAACACCGAACTTCAAGGCCTGAACAGCAGCGACCACGACTTCGATGCCACGGGTACGGTCGACTGCGAGCTGGAACCGGGCCAACCCGCACAGCTCTGCCCTTTCGGCGTGATTCGCGACGGGCCCGGCAATGCGGGCATTTGGATCGCCATGCCTCCAGGCCAGGATTCGGAAGACTCGCTGCATATCCTGTTCGAGACCGGCATGGTGACCGCAATCAATAATGGCGGTAATGGCAGCGCGGATTACATCGCCAGAAAAATCGGCGATCACTACCAGATCGATACGGGCATGCGCCAATTCGTGATTCCCGAGGCCGTCGTCTACGGCCAGAAGGCCAAAGCCAATGACGACACGGTTGACGAAGATGCGGTTGATGGCGACTCGATTGATGGCAGTGCCGGAGATGACCAGGCCGCCAATGATCCTCGAGGCGGCGACTAGCCGCTTCGGCAGGCGTCCCAGATGCCCATCGTCCTGATCGCCATTGCCGAGTGGTTCGGTACCGCGCTGTGGTTCACGCCCAACGCCGTGATCGGCGACCTCCAGACCGCATGGGATCTCGCGCCGGCCGACCTGGGCTGGCTGACCGGAGCGGTTCAGATCGGCTTTCTGGCCGGTACGCTCGGAATCGGCCTGAGCGGACTCGCCGATCGCGCCCCCGCCAGTCGCCTGTTCGCGCTGTCGTGCCTGATCGGCGCGCTCTCCAACGCGCTGTTGCCCTTCGCGGGCGGGCTATGGCCAGCCGTGGGGTTGCGCGTGATGACAGGGCTGTCGCTGGCCGGCATCTACCCCATCGGGATGAAACTGATGGTGGGTTGGGCACCAGGACGAGCCGGGCTCGGGCTGGCGTGGCTGGTCGGCATGCTGGTGCTGGGCACCGCGATGCCCCATCTGCTGGCCGGGATCGACTGGGGAGGCAACTGGCGGATGACGCTGTGGTTTGCCTCCCTGCTCGCGCTGCTGGCGGCGGCCATCGTCTGGCGCTTGGGCGACGCGCCTCCCCACGGACCCAATTCCCCACCCCCAAGATCACGCCTGGCCGGACTGGCCGCCTTCGGCATCGCCGATTTTCGCCGCGCCGCCAGCGCCTACTTCGGACACATGTGGGAGCTATACACGCTCTGGACGCTGATTCCGCTGCTGCTGGTGACGGCGAATCCCGAACTCTCCCCACGGGCGCTGTCGCTGTTGGCGTTCGCCCTGATCGCCGTCGGCGCCCCCGGTTGCTGGCTCGGCGGCTGGTTGAGCCAGCGCCTCGGGAGCCGTCGGGTCGCGACCCTGGGGCTGGCCGGCTCGGCGGTGGGCTGCGCGCTATACCCCTGGCTCGCGCCCCATCTCGGTTTCGTCGCGCTGGTGGCATACCTGGCGGCGTGGAGCCTGCTCGCGGTGATCGACTCCCCGCAGTTTTCCGCCCTCTCCGCCAATGCCTGCCCCGCCGCCTTGGTCGGTAGCGCATTGACGCTCCAGAATGCCATCGGCTTCGCCATCTCCGCCGTCTCGATCGGCCTGCTGGTGCCGTGGCTCTCCGCGCTGGAAGCGACGATTGCGTGGTGGCTGCTACCCGGCCCGCTGCTGGGTCTGGTCGGCCTGAAGCGTCTGGGGAAGCCACCGGGCCAGGGACGACCACGGTGACCAGCGGATCGTCCGACTTGCGGTCGTGGGAGCTTATAGAGTTACCGCGCAAGGTTATATAAATTTGTTCTAAGTAAACGAATTGTCATTCCATTAGGATTTATCTAGCCTTGCCGGCATCGCTAATAATCCGTAGGGAACAGACTCATGCTCGGGCTTTCCAGACCTCGCTCGCTATTCGCTGCCTCCGCCTTCGGACTGACCCTCGCTCTAGGCGCCCTGTCGCCTGCGCAGGCCCAGGACGAACCGCGGGAGCTGCTCAACTCCTCCTATGACATCGCCCGCGAACTGTTCGCCGCGGTCAATCCGAAGTTCATCGACTGGTGGCAGGCGCAGCACGACGAGAGCGTCAGCGTGAAGCAGTCCCATGGCGGCTCCTCGACCCAGGCGCGCTCGATCATGCAGGGACTGCGCGCCGACGTGGTGACGTTCAACCAGGTCACCGATGTCAACGTGCTCGCCGACGCCGGGCTGGTCGCCGAGGATTGGCAGGATCGATACCCGAACAACGCTTCGCCCTACTACTCCACCACCGCGTTCCTGGTGCGCAAGGGCAACCCCAAGCAGATCGAGAACTGGGACGATCTGGCCCGCGATGACGTCTCGCTGGTGTTCCCCAACCCCAAGACCTCGGGCAACGGACGCTACACCTATCTGGCGGCCTGGGGTTACGCCGATCAGGCCTTCGATGGCGACGAGACGAAGATCGAGGACTACATGAAGACGTTCCTCGGCAACGTCGAAGTGTTCGACACCGGCGGCCGCGGCGCGACGACGACCTTCGTCGAGCGCGGGATCGGCGACGTCCTGATCACCTTCGAATCCGAGGTCAACAACATCCGCAACGAGTACGGCAAGGACGACTACGAGGTGGTGGTGCCGCCGGTCAGCATCCTGGCCGAGTTCCCGGTGGCGGTGGTCGACGAGTACGCCCAGCGCAACGGCAATGAAGACCTGGCCAAGGGCTATCTCGACTATCTCTACACCGAGGAAGCGCAACGCCTGCTGGCGGGCTTCAACTATCGCGTCAACGACGAGAAGGTGGCCGCCGAGTTCAGCGACCAGTTCCCGGAAACCGAACTGCTGCGCGTCGAAGACGTCTTCGGCAGCTGGCCGGAAGCGATGAAGACGCACTTCGCCAGCGGCGGTGAACTGGATCAACTTCAGCGCCGATGATCGCCCAGGCCCTCTCGCGGAGCCGCGAACGCCGGGTGCTGCCAGGCTTCGGCCTCTCCCTCGGCATCTCGCTGACCTTCGTCTCGCTGATCCTGCTGCTGCCCCTGACCAGTCTGGTGGGGCAGCTGTCGCAGTTGAGCTGGTCGCAGTACTGGTTTCTGATCACCGATCCCCGCCTGCTGGCGAGCTACGCCGTCACGCTATTCGGCGCCGGGGTCGCGGCGCTGTTCAACGCCGCGTTCGGCTTGCTGATGGCATGGGTGCTGGTGCGCTACGAATTCCCCGGTAAACGCCTGGTCGACGCGCTGATGGACCTGCCCTTTGCGCTGCCTACCGCTGTTGCCGGCATCACCCTGGCAACCCTCTACTCCAGTAACGGCTGGATCGGACGGTTGCTGGAACCGTTGGGAATCTCGGTCTCCTACACCTGGATCGGCATCGCCCTGGCGATGGCCTTTACCAGCATCCCCTTCGTGGTGCGCACCGTGCAGCCGGTACTGGAGGACCTGCCCGCCGAGGTGGACGAAGCCGCGATGACCCTCGGCGCCAGCGACGGCCACGCCTTTCGGCGCGTTATCCTGCCCTATCTATGGCCGGCGCTGGTGACGGGTACCGGCCTCGCCTTCGTACGCTCATTGGGCGAATTCGGCGCGGTGATCTTCATCGCCGGCGGCAAGCCCTACGAGACCGAGATCACCTCGCTGATGGTCTTCGTCAAGCTGCAGGAGTACGACTACGCCGGTGCCTCGGCAGTGGCGTCGATCGTGCTGGCCACCTCGCTGGCGCTGCTGCTGGCGATCAATCTGTGGCAGGGCCGCTTCATCAAGCGACTGCATGGAGGGCGCGGCTGATGATTCGTATCGGTGACGCACCACGGGTCCGCCGCCTGC
>NZ_CALFQK010000075.1:0-20012 GCF_937921195.1 uncultured Salinicola sp. | reverse complement strand
GATCAAGATGACCGTGTTGAGATTGATGCTGAAGTCACCCTTGGCCACCTCGCCGAGCAGATAGGCGGCGGCGAGCAGGCCCAGGAACAGCGTCGGCAGCCGGCTGTGTTCGAGCCAGTCGGAGAAACTGCCGTCGCCGCGCTGGGCCGGCGCCTCCTCGGCGGGGTCCGCCGCCTCCAGGCGCACGATCTGCTCGGGTTGTTTCTGCAGCATGAAGAAGGCCACCAGCAGGGCCAGCAGCGCCAGGGTCAGGGCGATGTTCCAGCTGGCGTAGAGGGTCTCGGAGACCGGCACGATGCCGATCGCATCCTCCATGAAGTGACCCGGCGTGGCGATCACCAGCGGGATCGAGGTCGAGGGCCCGCGCACCAGCTCGCCACCGTAGGCGGCGGCCACGATCAGCGGGAAGTGCACCGCCACCCGGCGCCCCATCTCGCGGGCCAGGATCGCCCCGGCGACCATGCCGAAGCCCCAGTTGAGGTAGTAGCAGACGAAGCTGACCACGATGGTGATCGCCAGCGCCTGGCGCGGCGTCGAGGCCTGCCGGGTCAGCGCGCCGAGCAGCCGCTGCATCACCGGCGTCAGCGCCAGCACATAGCCGGTCAGCAGCACCAGCACCATCTGCATGCCGAACTTGAACAGCGAGGAGAAGCCCTCGCCCCAGTACTGCGCCATGTCCAGCGGCGTACGCTCACCGAGCACGATGCCGAGGACGAAGACGATGGCGGTGAGAATCACCGCCAGCACGAAGGCGCTGGGCAGATAGCGCTGCACCACACGCACGGAAAACTGCGTCACCGCTTGCATCGAGGTTCCCTCTAGCGATTTGTCGTTACGGGTTGCTGCTGACGAGCGTCACACCCGCTCGATCACCGTGGCGATGCCCTGGCCCACGCCGATGCACATGGTGCACAGAGCGAAGCGCTTGTGGCTGCGCGCCAGTTCGTAGGCCGCCGAGCTGATGATGCGCGCCCCCGACATGCCCAGCGGATGGCCCAGTGCGATGGCGCCGCCGTTGGGGTTGAGCCGCGGGTCGTCGTCGGCCACGCCGAGTTCGCGGGCGCACGCCAGCACCTGGGCGGCGAAGGCTTCGTTGAGTTCGATCACGTCCATCTGGTCGAGGCTCATGCCCAGCCGGTCGAGCAGCTTGCGGGTCGCCGGCACCGGGCCGATACCCATGATGCGCGGCTCGACCCCGGCGGTGGCCATGCCATGAATGCGCGCGATGGGTTCGAGCCCGAAGCGTGTTAGCGCCGCCTCGCTCGCCACCAGCATCGCAGCCGCGCCATCGTTGACCCCGGAGGCGTTGCCGGCAGTGACGGTGCCACCCTCGCGGAACGGCGTCGGCAACTTGGCCAGCGCCTCCAGCGTGGTCTCCGGGCGCGGATGCTCGTCGCGGTCGAAGATCAGCGGCGCCTGCTTGCGCCGCGGAATCTCGATCGGCACGATCCCCTCCACCAGCCGCCCGGCCTCCTGTGCCGCCTGGGTCAGTTGCTGCGAACGGTAGGCGTAGCGGTCCTGATCCTTGCGCGAGATGGCGAACTGCTCGGCCACGTTCTCGGCGGTCTCGGGCATCGAGTCGACCCCGTAGCGCTTCTCCATCAACGGATTGACGAAGCGCCAGCCGATGGTGGTGTCCTCCATCTGCTGGTTGCGCGCATAGGGGGAGCCGGCCTTGCCGATCACGTAGGGGGCCCGCGACATCGACTCGACGCCGCCGGTGAGGATCAGCTCGGCCTCGCCGGCACGGATCGCCCGCGCCGCGGTGCCGATGGCGTCCATGCTCGAGCCGCACAGGCGGTTGATGGTGGAACCCGGCACGCTGGTGGGCAGCCCCGCCAGCAGCGCCGCCATGCGCGCCACGCTGCGGTTGTCTTCGCCGGCCTGGTTGGCGCAGCCCATGATCACGTCGTCGATCGCCGCCGGGTCGAGCTGCGGATGCTGCGCCAGCACCGCCTCGAACAGCCGCGCCGCCAGATCGTCGGGGCGCACGCTCGCCAGGGCGCCACCGAAGCGGCCCACCGCGGAGCGCAGCGGCCGGCACAGATAGACGTCGTTCATGCGTTCTCTCCCATCTCGTTGCCGGCGTGGTGGCGTGCGGTGCGCGCCTTGAGCTCGCGCAGTACCTCGAGCTCCTGCTCACCCGGCTCGGGAGTGGTCTCGAGCCGCTCGGCGAAGCGGATCTCCCAGCCGGTGGCCTCCTGAACCTGCTCGGCGGTCACGCCAGGGTGCAGCGAGACCACCACCAGCTCCTTGGTCTCGGGATCGGGCTTCATCACGCACAGGTCGGTGATCACCCGGGTCGGGCCGCGGCCGATGTGAGGTACGCCGTCGCGGGCGGTTCCGTCGCGGCCGAAGCCGACCGTGGTGACGAAGTCCACCGCCTCGACGAAGGTGCGCTTGGAGTGCTTGACGGTGATGAACACCTCGCCGGCATTGGTGGCGATCTCCGGCGCGCCACCGCCGCCCGGTAGCCGCACCTTGGGCTCGCGGTAGTCACCGATAAGGGTGGTGTTGAGGTTGCAGTAGCGGTCGATCTGGGCTGTGCCCAGGAAACCGACGTCGACGTGCCCGCCCTGCAGCCAGTAGCGGAACATCTCCGGCACCGAGACGGTGGTCAGCGCGGTCTCGCACAGCTCGCCATCGCCGATCGACAGCGGCAGCACATTGGGTTTGGTCTGCAGGGTGCCGGATTCGTAGATCAGCACTACGTCCGGGGCATGGGTCAACCGCGCCAGGTTGGCCGCCTCACTGGGCAGGCCGATCCCGACGAAGCAGGTGGTGCCGTTTTCCAGCGCCCGGGCGGCGGTGACGGTCATCATTTCCGCAGCGGTGTAGTCGAGGCTCATCAGGCGGCTCCTCCGGCGTGATAGACATGTTCCTCGAGCCAGGCGGCGAAGCTCTCGCGGTCGCGGGCGATCGCATCCCAGGCCTTGTAGAAGGCGTTGTCCCGCGGGTAGTAGCCGTGGGCGTAGGAGGGGTAGGCGCCCTGCTCGGCCACGGCGATGGCATCGATGGCCCAGCCGGGGATGACGCAGGCGTTGGGCCCCGCCTCGAGATCGTCGACCACCGCCTCGACGGTGACGATGCTGTGGCGCGCCGCCAGCACCACCTCCTTCTGCACGCCGATGATCCCCTCCACCAGCACGTTGCCGGCGCGATCCGCCTTCTGCGCGTGGACGATACCCACATCCGGGCGCACCGCCGGCACCGCAGCCAGGCGCTCGCCGGTGAACGGGCACTCGATGAACTTGATCTGCGAATTGACCTTGGGCAGATCGCTGCCCACGTAGCCACGCAGCACCGCCAGCGGCAGACCGGCGGCACCGGCCTCGAAGGCGCAGGCCATGGCGGCGTGGCTGTGCTCGAAGATCTCCAGCGGCTGCGGATAGCCGTGTTCCACCGCATCGCGCAGGCGGTGCAGCGAGCCCACGCCGGGGTTGCCACCCCAGGAAAAGATCAGGCGGCGGGCGCAGCCGGCGCCGATCATCTGGTCGAAGATCAGATCCGGGGTCATCCGGATCAGGGTCAGCTCACGCCGCCCCTGGCGGATGATCTCGTGCCCGGCGGCAAACGGAATGAGATGGGTGAACCCTTCCATGGCAAGGGTTGCCCCATCCTCGACATGACGCGCCACGGCGTCGTGGAGTGACAGGAATTCGGCCATCGTGCTCGACTCTCAGGTTGGTCCCACCAGGTTTGTCTCACACACAATGTTCGCTAAACGAACTCTAGTTTGTGATACGAACACGCTATCCTGTCGTCACTTCGTGGTCAAACGCCGAGCACAACGGCTCACGCAGAGCCGCTTTATGGCGTCTCTGTTTTTATGATTTAAAATCAATCATTTAAAAAGATTGCAAATAGGAAAGGCAGCGGTCGACCTGGTGCAGGCTACTACCAATGTATAGTTCGATCGCGAGCGCCGACCGCACCTCGTCAGGATCAAGGCCCTCGGCGACGGCACTGAATTCGAGCAGCACCTCGGCGTAGTCACGACATTCACGGCGGGCCTCTTCTCCCGCACGCTGCGCCAGTTCCAGCGCGTCGTCGCTACTCATGATGTCGCATAACAGGCGCGTCGCCGGTTCGGCCATGATCGCCCCGCCGCTCAAGCGCAGATTGCGCTTCATCGACGCCTCGTGGACTTCCAGGCCCTCGAGCAGCGGCACCATCGATTCCAGCGCCCCCTCCAGACTGAGCACGGCATCCAGTAGTGGCGCCCATTCGGCGTGCCACTCGCCCAGTCCCCGCTCCAGCGGTTGCGCTCCGGCGTTGACGATGACCCCATGCTGACCGTGAATCTGGCGCGCGGCGGCACGGATCCGCGCGCAGGCGACCGGATTGCGCTTGTGCGGCATCGAAGACGATCCGCCCACGCCGGGGGCCGCGGGTTCGCTGAGTTCACCTATCTCGCTCTGGCACAGCAGCGCAATATCCAGTGCCGCTTTCTCCAGCGCCACGGCAACGGCATCGACGGCCCCCATCAGTTCGAGGATCGGCTGGCGGTCGGTATGCCAGGGCAGCAGGGGGCTCTCCAGCCCCAGCGTCCGTGCCAGAGCCTCCATGATCGCGATGCCACTCGGGTCCAGCCCGGAATGGACGCCCACGGCACCGCCGAACTGCACGTAGAGCCTGGTGTCGACCACCGCCTGCAATCTCTGCTCCGCCTGGCACACTCCCCAGGTCCATTGCGCCACCTTGACGCCGAAGGTGATGGGCAATGCCTGCTGCATCAAGGTCCGTCCGATCATCGGCGTATCCCGGTAACGCCGCATCAGCTCGCCCAGGGCCCGGCGAAGACGCGCCAGATGCGACAGGCACGACTGCAACCGGGGTTTCAGCAGCAGCATCAGCGCGGTATCGACGATGTCCTGGCTGGTCGCCCCCCGGTGAAAGGCCGGCTTGAGCGCCTCCGGCAGCATCGACCGCCCCTGCTTGACGAAAGGAATGGCAACATTGCCCCCCTTGCCGACATCGTCCGCCAGCGCAGCGAGATCGAAGGCTTCAGGGCGAAACGCCTGTTTCAGCGCCGCGGCGGTACCGGCTGGCAGCAAGCCTTCGGCCTCCTCTGCCCGAGCCAGTGCCGTTTCGACCTGGCACAGGGCTGCGACGACGGATTCCGCATCCAGGGCGTCAATCCCTGCGCGGCTCATGAAGGGGTGGCGAAAGAAGTGATCGAACATGGAAGGCCCCGTCTGTGCGGGTCGTATGCCCGCCAAGCACTGAGAATGGATGGTGGCGAGCATCGCCGACCGGTGTGGCGCTCGCCGTTGTACAGGAAGCTAAGCGCCCCCGAATCTGGAGCGACACTCGGCTCCGGCAAGCAGCCGTCGATGGTGTTCGAATAGCGTCAACAAGTTCGCATTATGAATTTTCGAAACCTGCCAGTGTCAAGTTGGCGCCTGTCAGCGCCTCACCAAAATCCGGTGGCACCTCGAAAGCATGCGGCAACGGTGGTACTTCACGCCTGGCCATGACCTTCGTCTAACATCAACTCGCCCTTGCCGTCAGGCGTTGCCCCGACGCGGTCTCTTCCTGCGAATCCCGCCATTCCTGGCCCTCGCACCCGGAAAATTCTCTGGAACAGATGTTCGGCTTTCGAACTTTTCTCTGACACCGTAAGCTCACAGCCATCGATCCGGCAGACAGCAAGGAACTTCCAGGCATGCCCAGCAAGGATGAAATGCTTACTCCCGACGACCGAGACTTCGTCACCGCACTCGCCAGTGGGCTCGAAGTCATTCTCGCTTTCGATCAACAGTCGCCACGCATGACCCTCAGCGAGGTGGCAGCCAAGACGGGGATGAACCGAGCTCGTGCGCGTCGCTTCCTGCTCACGCTCCATGCCCTGGGGTACGTGCGCAAGCAGCACCGCTCCTTCGAACTGGCGCCCAAGGCCCTCCAGCTGGGGTATGCCTTTCTCTCCTCCAACGGCTACCGCACGGTGATCCAGCAGCATCTCGAGGCGATCACCGAAGCGACCGGGGAGTCGTCGTCGATGGGCGTGCTGGATGGAGATGAGGTGACCTACGTGGCACGCTCGGCGGCGCCGCACAGGCTGATGTCGATCTCGCTGTCGATCGGCACGCGCCTGCCGGCGGCCTACACCTCGATGGGACGTGTGCTGCTGAGCCAGCTGACGCCGGAGGAGCAGGATGCGTTTCTGGCCCGGGTGACGTTGACGCGGCACACCGAACACAGCCTCACCGACAAGTCGGCGCTGCGCGACTCGCTGAAGGCGGTACGTGAACAGGGTTACTGCGTGCTCGATCAGGAACTGGACTCGGGACTGCGCTCACTGGCCATTCCCGCCTTCGATGCCCATGGCGAGCTGATCGGCGCGATCAACGTCAGCACCAATGCCGCCCGTATCAGCATCGCCACCCTGACCGACGAATTCCTGCCGATGCTGCGCGACAAGGCGGCGCAGATCGCGACACAGGTCAATTGACCCCTGGTGGCACGGGCGCCGCTCAAGTGAATTCACTTGCCGCTGGCGCCCCCGGGGCCCATGCTATTAGCCATAAGTCTAATTGGCAGCGATCAGAGCTTCGTGAACACCATCCTCGGCGCCATCATTCCCATCTTCATTCTGCTGGGTATCGGCTACCTGGCCGTGCTCAAGCGTATCGTCGACAAGGCCCATATCCAGGGCATGGGCCGCTACGTCATCAATATCGCGTTGCCGGCACTGGTGATCCAGGCGCTGCTGGAGCGCCCGCTGGGCGATGTCTTCAACGTTCCCTATCTGCTGACCTACGGCCTCGGCTCGGGACTGGCCTTCGCGGCCATGTTTGCGTGGGTCACCTGGCGCAGCGATCAGCCGCTGGAGCGCCGGGCGATGTATGCGCTGGGCACCTCGGCTTCCAACAGCGGGTTCATCGGCTATCCGGTGGCGGTGCTGGTGATCGGCCCCACGGCGAGCATCGCCATGGCGCTCAACATGCTGATCGAGAATCTGCTGGTGATTCCCACCGCACTGGTGCTGGCGGAGTTCGCCCGCCAGCCCGACAACGGCTTCTGGGCAACGCTCAAACCGGTGGCCGTGCGTATCCTGCGTCATCCCCTGATCATCGCCATCGCGGCCGGCACGATACTGGCGGCGCTGAACCTGCACCCGCCGGAACCGATCGCCCGGGTGCTGCAGATGCTGGCGGCATCGTCGTCGCCGGTGGCACTGTTCGTGATCGGCGGGACGCTGTGCGGCTTGCGAGTGAGAGGCATGGTCGGAGACGTCTCGCAGATCGCCCTGGCCAAGCTGCTGCTGCATCCACTGAGCGTGCTGCTGATGATTCTGCTGATCCCCGGGCTGACGCCGGTGTTCGCCACCGCCGCCATCATCTTCTCCTGCGCGCCGATGCTGAGCATGTATCCCCTGCTCGGGCAGCGTTACGGTTTCGCCGAACTCGGCACCGCTGCGCTGGTGATGGCGACGATGCTCTCCGCAGTGACGCTGGCGCTGGGGATCTGGCTGAGCCATCTGTGGTTGATGTAGGTCGCGCCGGCCCCGCTAGGTTCTCGATGCCAACAGCGATTCCAGGGCGTGCTTCCCCTGCAGCGCGGCCATGCCCGTCGGCATGACCCCGAGCGAATCGCTGAAGATCTCCAGCGACAGCGGCCCCTGATAGCCGGTTCGTTCCAGCGCCGTCATGAAACGCTCGATGGGCAGCTCGCCGTCACCGGGAAACGCCCGCCGGTGGCGGCTCAGCGCTTGCAGATCCTGCCCCCGCGGCCACGGCGAGTCGGCGAGCTGCACCAGGCCGATCCGGTCGCCGGGAATCGTGGCGAGGGTTTCCAGCTCCAGCTCCCGGGCCAGGATGTGATAGCTGTCGAGCACGATGGAGAGCGCCGGATGATCGGCCTGTCGAACGATCTCCCAAGCGTCGCGATAATCGAATACGTGGCGCCCCCAGGCCAGCGCCTCGAATCCCACCCGCAGCTCTCTTTCGGCGGCCAGCTCGGCCAGCTCGCGCAGGGTCTCGGCTGCTCGACCATGATCGTTCGCGGCCTCTTCCCGGGTGCTGCTGCAGGCGAGCAGGAAGTCGCCGCCGAGATCCGCCAGCGTATCGAGGTGGCGCCTGGCCTCGTCGAGCATTTTCCGCTGTAGCTCGGGCGGCAGCGCCTCGACATCGCGAAACGGCTGTAGCGCCACGACCGTCAGGCCAAGCTCCCGACAGCGATCGCCCACGGCTCGCGGCGACAGCCCGCTGGACTGCAGGTCGTCGACGAAGATCTCCACGCCTTCGAATCCGGCCCGCGCGATCGCCTCGAGCTTGTTGGTCAGTTCGCCACTCAGGCAGAGCGTCGCCATCGCTTCCGTCGTCATATCCCCTCCCGATCGTTGCAACACGGCACCGCGCTTAGCGTAGTCGATCCGCCACATCCGCGAGGCGCTGATATACTGCCGCCTCGCTCGTTTCTGGAACCGCCACGATGTCGTCTTCGGTTACCGCTCTTCCCTGGCGCCAGGGGTTGTCACTGTTGGCCCTGCTGGGTGCGCTGGGCTTGCTCCTGCTGGGTAGCGCCGACGGCTCGGTGCTGCAGGCCGGTATCGTCGTGGTGCTCTGTATCGGCCTGTGGGCCACGGGCTGGTTGCCACAGTGGCTGACCGCGCTGATCTTCTTCACGCTGTGCACCGTGGCGAAAGTCGCTCCGGCCTCGACGGCGTTCGCCGGCTTCGAGTCGGCGGCGACCTGGCTGGTATTCTCGGGCATGGTGATCGGCGCCGCGATCAATAACACCGGCCTGGGCGAGCGCGTCGCCGCCAGGATCGGCCCTCACCTCGCATCGGGTTATCCACAGGCGGTCGTGGGCATCGGGCTGCTGGGATTGATCGCCTCGTTCTTCATGCCGTCGGCGATGGGCCGGATCGTGCTGCTGGTGCCGATCCTGCTGACCCTGGCCGACCGCTTCGGCTACGCCCCGGGCAACCCGGGCCGCAGCGGCATTCTGCTCAGCGGCATCATGTCGAGCTTTCTGCCCACCTTCACGATCCTGCCGGCCAATGTGCCCAACAACGTGCTGATGGGGGCCAGTGAAGCGGTGCTCGGCTTCTCGCCCAGTTACGGCGAATACCTGCTGCTGCACTTTCCCGTTCTGGGGCTGCTCAAGTGGGCGCTGATCATGGCGCTGATTCTATGGCAGTTCCGCGCGGAGTCACCGTCGCCGTTCACGGCCGAGGCGGCTCAGCCGCTGGGCCGCGGGGGCACCATGATGGGCGCACTGCTGGCCTTCGCCGTGCTGATGTGGATGACCGATGCCTGGCACGGCATCTCGCCGGCCTGGATCGGCATGCTGGTGGCGCTGGCCTGCCTGTTTCCCGGCAGCGGACTGCTGCCGGCCAGGCCCCTGCAGCAGATGAATCTGGAACCGTTCATCTATGTGGCGGGTATCGTCAGCCTGGGCGCCCTGGCACACCAGAGCGGGCTGGGCGAGGCGATCGCCGGCCGGCTGCTCGAGGTGCTGCCGTTGTCACCCGAGTCGACCGCTGGCAACTTCGCCTGGCTCGCCGTGATCGGTACGGTGCTGGGCATGCTGGTCACGCTGCCCGGCATCCCCGCGGTGATGACGCCGCTGGCGCCGCAGCTGGCCGATGTCACCGGCTGGTCCCCCTCCGCGGTGGTGATGTCCCAGGTCATCGGCTTCTCGACCGTGGTGTTTCCCTATCAGTCACCGCCGCTGATCATCGGCCTGCTCACCTCCGGCGTGACCATCCGCCAGGCCATGCGGATCACGCTGCCGCTGGCGCTGATCACCATCGTGCTGCTGTGGCCGCTCGATTTCGTCTGGTGGCGCTGGCTGGGGGTGATCTGAGCGCAGCCCGGATTTTTTGGCTGGGGCGAGGGAATAGATCACCTAGACTGAGCGTCATACGAAGCTTGCCCCACGAGAATCTGCGCAAGCGGCCTGGACAGCAAGCCCCGGCGCGCGCCGAATGGCGCAATACGCATCCAGCCGCGCGCTGCCCGCGTATCCACGACATGCCACTGTTGGCGGTTGGAGACTCATCATGTTGATCAAGATTGCCAAACCCGGCGACCTGCGCGAATCGGACGTCACCCCAGAATCGGTCTATCTCTCGCGCCGTCGCTTCATGGGCGGCCTGGCGGGCGTCGGAGCGGGGCTGGCGCTGGCCGGCCGCGCCCAGGCCGCCGCGTCCGACTATCAGGACGTACCGGCCGGCAATCCGCCGGGCTGGTTCAAGCCCAAGCTGGAAAACGCCGAGTGGGATAGCGTGGTACCCGCCGATCGGGAGCTGGACAAGCTGACGCCGTTCGAAGACGCCACCCACTACAACAATTTCTACGAATTCGGCACCGGCAAGGGCGACCCGGCGCGCAACGCCGACTCCCTCAAGACCCAGCCGTGGAGCGTGGTGATCGACGGCGAGGTCGCCAACGGCGGGCGCTTCGCCCTCGAGGATATCGCCAAGCCCTCTCGACTGCAGGAGCGCATCTACCGGCTGCGCTGCGTCGAGGCGTGGTCGATGGTGATTCCGTGGCTGGGGATTCCGCTGGGTGACGTCATCAAGCGTGCCGAGCCGACCTCGAAGGCCAAGTACGTCAAGTTCGAGACCCTGGTCGCACCGGATCAGATGCCGGGGCAGGACTCGTCGTTCGCGCTGATCGACTGGCCCTACACCGAAGGCCTGCGCATGGACGAGGCGATGCACCCGCTGGCGATTCTCGGGCTCGGCATGTACGGCCGCGAGCTGCCCAACCAGAACGGCGCGCCGTTCCGGCTGATCGTGCCGTGGAAGTACGGCTTCAAGAGCATCAAGTCGATCGTGCGCATCTCGCTGGTCGAGGAGCAGCCGGTCAACTCCTGGCAGGCGATCGCCCCGGACGAGTACGGCTTCTATGCCAACGTCAATCCGAAGGTCGACCATCCGCGCTGGAGCCAGGCCACCGAGCGCCGGCTGCCCAACAGCCTGTTCAATCCCAACATCATCGATACGCGGATGTTCAACGGCTACGCCGACGAGGTCGCGAGCCTCTATCAGGGCATGGACCTGAGGAAGAACTTCTGATGGCGATGCCGCGCTATACGCTGACGCTGTGGCGCATCGCGGTGTTCATCGCCGCGCTGGTGCCGCTGGCCTGGTGGAGCTCCCAGGTCGCCATCAACGCGGCTGGCCCGGAGCCGGGCAAGTATCTGTTGCTCAATATCGGCCAGGGTATTCTGTGGATGCTGCTGCTGACGCTCTCCCTGACTCCGCTGACCAAGCTGACGCGCTGGAAAGGATTTACCCTGATCCGACGCCAGCTCGGCCTGTGGACGCTGGCCTATGCGTTGCTGCATCTGTTCTGCTACGCCGTCTTCATTCTCGGGCTGGATCTGTCCCGGCTCGGCAGCGAGATCGTTCGTCGCCCCTACATCATCGTCGGCATGCTGGCACTCACCGGGCTGATCGTGATGGGCGTGACCTCCAACAAGTGGTCCATGCGCAAGCTGGGCAAGCGCTGGAAGACGCTGCACAAGATCGTCTATCTGGTGCTCGGCCTGGGGCTGCTGCACTTCCTCTGGGTGGTCCGTGCCGACCTGGAGCAGTGGAGCCTCTACGCCGCCGTCGGCGCCCTGCTGATGATTCTGCGCCTCCCGCCCATCGCCCGGCAGCTGCCGAAATTTCGCCAGTTGATCAAACGGCCCGGGCAGGCTCACGCTTGATCCCGGCGTCATCTCTGGCGGCTTGCGCTCAGAACCGAGTCGGGGCGTAGGGCGCGGGGTCGATATAGGGTGTCTCGCCGCAGATCATTTCCGCCAGCAGCCGTCCGGATGCCGGCCCCAGCGTGAAGCCCTGATGCGCGTGCCCGAAGTGCAGCCACAGCCCAGGGTGTTTCGGCGCCGGGCCGATGATCGGTTTCATGTCGCTGGTGCAGGGTCGCGCACCCAGCCACGACGAGGTTTCGACCGCCTCGCCGAGATCGAGAATCTGGCGCGCCGCGACTTCGGCCTTGCCGGACTGCATCGGCGTGGCGCGGGCATCGAGACGCGCGAATTCGGCGCCCGTGGTGATCCGCAGCCCGCGGTTCATCGGCGCCAGCATGATGCCGTTTTCCGCATCCAGCATCGCCATGCCGAGCGGTTTCTGCATCGCATAGTGGCGATGGTAGCCGCGCTTGACGAACAGCGGCAGGCGATACCCCAGGCGCCGGGTCAGCGTATCCGCCCAGGGGCCGAGAGCGATGACCGCCTGTTCGGCATCGATCACCCCTTCCTGGGTGGTCACGCGCCAGCCGCTGCCGTGTCGTACCAGCGTCGTCGCGTCGCCGTTGGCGAAATGGCCGCCCCGCTGTCGGAACAGCTCGGCGTAGCTCGCGACCAGTGCGCCGGGATCGCGCACCGACCAGGGCTGGGTCCAGTGCACCGCACCGGCCAGTTCGCGCTTGATGCCCGGTTCCTGTCGGCTGAGTTCCGAACCCTCGACGATCGCGTGCTCGACGCCATACTCGCGCTGCAGCCGCTCGGCGTGCGCGATGCCCTGCGCCATGGCGCCCGGTGTCCGAAACGCCGTGCGCCAGCCGGTCTGGCGCACCAGCGCCTCGGCGCCCGCCTCTCGGATCAGGCTGTCGTGCTCGCTCAGGCAGTGCTCGATCAGCCGGCTGTATTCCCGCGCGACCCTGGCGTAGCGCGACGGTGACGACCACCACCAGTACTGCGCCAGTGGCGAGGCCAGCTTGGGCAGCGCCAGCGGATGATAGTTGACGTCGATGCCGCCCTTGCGCATGACCTTGAAGATCATGCGGCTGTCGTGGGGGAACGGATAGGGCTCGACGGCCTCGCGCTGAATCAGCCCGGCGTTGCCATAGGAAGTCTCCTCCCCCGGCGCCCGCCGATCGATCAGCGCCACCTGCCTGCTCCGCCGCTGCAACTGCAACGCCGTCGACACGCCGATCATGCCGGCACCCAGCACCACAACGTCCGCTTGCATCGTCACGCCTCGCCTCATCACGAATAGACCGTCCACATTACAAGGTTCCGCCAACGGCGCCACCCCAGGGCGGCAGCCATCGGTCCGAGTTTCACTCGCCCAGGCGTTCGTCGGACCAGGTACACGGTGACATTCCCGGCCACTCGCGCGCTCACTGGTCTAGACTTTCGTCGGAGCATCGCCTCAAGGGGCCGGGTTTGTCGGTAAGCTCGTGCGTCCCTCGTCTCGCGGGCGTCGACGTCATCGCCCGCGGCATCATGCATCTTCCAGCCGGAGAGTCTTCCATGCGCAAGCGCATCCTGGCGTACCGCCGCCTCAACGACCAGCAACTCGACCAGCTTCGCGAACGCTTCCACGTCGACTACTTCGGCAAGCTCGAGTCCCCCGACGACCCGGCGTTTCGCGAAGCACTGGGCGAGGCCCACGGCCTGATCGGTGCCGGGGTCACCCTGACGCCAGAGCTGCTCGACGCCGCCCCCAGCCTCGAAGCGATCGCCAGCATCTCGGTGGGTGTGGACAACTACCCGGTCGAGGAACTGACCCGACGCGGCATTCTGCTCTGCAACACCCCGGACGTGCTCACCGAGACCACCGCCGATACCGGCTTCTCGCTGATCATGGCGAGTGCGCGTCGGGTGGTGGAGCTGGCCGAGTACGTCAGGCGCGGCGACTGGAAGGCGAGCATCGGGCCCGAGCAGTTCGGCAGCGACGTCCACGGCAAGACGCTGGGCATGGTCGGTTTCGGCCGTATCGGCCAGGCCGTGGCTCGCCGGGGCGCACTCGGCTTCGGCATGAAGATCCTCTACGCCAACGCCTCGCCCAAGCCGGCGCTCGACGCGGAACTGGGCGCCCGCCACTGCGAACTGGACGAGTTGCTGCAGCAGTCCGATTTCGTCTGCGCCATCGTCCCGCTGACCCCGGAGACCCGCCAGCTCATCGGTGCCCGCGAATTCGGGCTGATGAAGGAGAGCGCCATCTTCATCAACATCTCCCGCGGCCAGGTGGTGGACGAGGCGGCGCTGATCGAAGCCCTCGAAAGCGGCCGCATTCGCGGTGCCGGTCTCGACGTGTTCGAACAGGAGCCGCTGCCGGCGGACTCCCCGCTGCCCAGGATGCCCAACGTCGTCGCACTGCCGCATATCGGCTCCGCCACCCATGAAACGCGCACGGCAATGGCGCAGCGTGCGGTGGACAACATCATGCTGGCGCTGGAGGGCAAGCGTCCGCTCAGCCCGTTCAACGAGGAAGCCTGGACAGGCCGTCTCGACTGATATCACGCTCGTGTCTTTGACAGTGCCGCGCTCATCCGGCCGGGGCCTCTGCGTCGAGGCTCCCGACTGCCGGTGATGGGATATACCACCAAAGGGGGATAGGCGACATCGTCGTGGCGCACTAGCCTTTTCGACACTTTTGGATCGATCCAAACACGAGGATACGATGGGATCCACTGCCCGAACCCGCGTGACGCTCAAGGACATCGCCGCCCATGCGGGCGTGTCTCGTTCGACCGTCTCGCTGGTGATGCAAGAGAGTGAATTGGTGGCGGGGGCGACCCGAAAGCGGGTGCAGGAAGCCGCCGCCGCGCTGGGTTACGTCTACAATCGCGGCGCCGCGACCTTGAGAAGCTCGCGCACCGCCACCGTCGGGGTGGTTGTCCACGATATCGCCAATCCGTTCTTCGGGGCCTTGATGGCGGGGATCGACGAGACGCTGCAGGCCGCCGACTACATCCCCTTCCTGGCCAGCAGCGGCGACAGCCTGGATCGTCAGGCTCGGTTTCTCGCCCGCATGCGTGAGCATCGGGTCGATGCACTACTGCTGTGCCCGGCGGAAGAGACACCGGCGGCGTCGATCGAAGCGATTGCCGACTGGGGCATGCCTTGTATCGAGGTCATGCGACACGTCGGCAAGTCGCCGCTCGGCGACTATGTCGGCGCCGATCTCCGCACCGGCGTCATCAATGCCGTTCGTCATCTCGTCATCCAGGGGCATCGCCGCATCACGCTGCTCGCGGGTATCGCCGATCACTCCGCCGACCGGGAGCGCCTCGCGGGCTATCGACACGCCATGCACGAAGCCGGTCTCGACGATCTGTCGCACGTCGATCGCGGGCCATTGACCCGTTGCGCGGGGCGCGAACGAACCCTGGCGCTGTTGCGCGGTAACACCGCGCCTACCGCACTGATCTGCCACAACGATCTGGTCGCGCTCGGCGCCCTGCTGGCGCTGTCGCATCTCGGGCTTCGCGCGGGACGGGATTGCGCGGTGATCGGCGTCGACGACATCGAGGAAGCCGCTCTCGCCGAGCCCGCCCTGAGCAGCATCGCGACGCATCCTCGTGCCATCGGTCGCAACGCCGCCGAACTGGCCCTGAAGCGGATAGCGCAGCCCGAAGGCGAGCGACAGCGCATCGTGCTCGAGGCGCCCCTGGTGATTCGCGCCAGTTCCCGAATCTCATCCGCTGTCGCGCAGGAGTCGACATGAGCCATCGCCCCTCGGCCCATCGCGGGTTCGCCACCGCCCTGCTGATGACACTGGCCCTCGTCGCCATCGTTCCTCACGCCCAGGCCCGAGAGCTGATCTTCGGCCATGGCGCCACCGAGGACACGGCCTATCACCTCAGTGCAGAGCGCTTCAAGCAGCTGCTGGAGGAGAAGACCGACGGCGGCCTGACGGTCAACATCTACAGCAACTCGGTGCTGGGTCACGAAACCGAGATGTTCGAGCAGCAGACCGCCGGTGCGCTGGACCTCTCGATCGTCAACCCGGGACTGATCTCGGAGTTCTCGCATACCGCCAGCATCTTCTCGATTCCCTTTCTGTATCGCGATCTCGACCACTGGCGTCACGTGCTGGATGGCGAGCCGGGCCGGGAAATCGCCCGGCGTATCGAGAAGGAAACCGGGGTCAAGGTGCTCGCCTACTACGGCGGGAGCACGCGTCAGATCGTCAGCACGCGACCGCTCGAGAATCTCGACGCGCTCCGGGGCATGAAGCTGCGCACCAATCCGACCCGCCCGGTGATCACCGCCTGGGCGGCGCTGGGTACCCAGCCGACGGTGATGGCCTACAAGGAGATCTACACCGGCCTGCAGCTCGGCGCCATCGACGGCCTGCTCAACGAGGCGGAGTGGATCTACCGCATGCGTTTCCACGAGGTCGCGCCCTATATCGGGCTCTCCGAGCACGACATCACCGTACGCCTGCTGACGCTCTCCGACGACACCTGGGACTCGCTGACGCCGGCACAGCGGCAGGCGGTGCAAGCGGCTGCCGACGAGAGCGAGCAGTACGCGCGCAACCTGCAGATCCGGCTCGACAAAGAGTCCCGGGACAAGCTGAAAGAGGAAGGCGCCACTTTCTACCCCATGGACCGTGAGCGGATGCAGCAGCTCGTCGCCGAACCGCTGGGGCGGGTCATCGACGACATGGGGCTAGGCGATCTCCACGAACTCATCATCGACACGGATTGAGGAGCACCTCATGCCATTCGCAATGGCCCTGGGCCGCGTCAACCGCCAGCTGGAGCGCTTCCTCAATGGCGTGTTGCTGCTGTTACTGGCCAGTTTCATCGTACTGATCGTCTATCAGATCGCGAGCCGCAACCTGGGCTTCATGCCGCGGCTCTACTGGACCGAGGAGATGAGCCGTTTGGCCTTCCAGTGGATGATCATGCTGGGCACCGCCATCGGCGTGCTGCATGCCGACCACTTCGTGCTGGAGGCATTCCCGCGCGGTTCCCGGCCGGACCGGATCACGCGAGTGATTCGCGACGTTGCCTGCCTGCTGGTGGGCGTGATCTTCGTCGTGTTCGGCTTCGACTTCCTGCGCTCCGGTTTCGATCGCATCGCCAGCGCCTCGCAGCTGCCGATGGTGGTGACCTACTCGACCTTCTTCGTCAGCGGCCTACTGATCGTGCTGTTCAGCCTGCAGCGCCTGCTGGTGACGATGGCCCACGGCGTCGACGCCATGGAGCGCGAGCTCGACACGCCTTCCGAAATCGATGAGCTGAGGGACGCGCCACCGACGCAGATACTCGACTCGCCGGAGAACAGATCATGATGCCCACTGACTGGTTACCCCTGCTGCCGTGGCTTCTGTTCGCGCTGCTCGGCGTATTCATCATACTCGGCGTCCCAATCGCCATGTCGCTGGTGCTGACGTCGTTCTCGATCATCGTGCTCGACCCACGTCTCATACCCTGGGTCATGTTCCAGCGCATGTACTACGGCATGGATTCGTTCGTGCTACTGGCGGTCCCGCTGTTCCTGCTCGCCGGCAACCTGATGAACGCGGCCAGGATCACCGACCGCCTGATCACGCTGTGTCTCAATCTGGTCGGCCATGTCAAAGGTGCACTGGCCCACGTCAACGTGCTGGTGAGCATGCTGTTCGCCGGGGTTTCGGGCTCATCGACGGCGGATAGCGCCGGCATCGGTACGGTGCTGATCCCGGCAATGAAGAGAGAGGGCTACCCGGCCCATTTCAGCGTCGCTGTCACCGCGGCCTCCTCGGTGATGGGCATCATCATTCCGCCGTCGATCAACATGATCGTCTGGGGTGCGCTGACCAGCACCTCGATCGCCGGGCTGTTCTTGGGTGGAATCATCCCCGGGGTCCTGATCGCGGTGGCACAACTGCTGCTCAACCTCGGCTATGTGCGCCGCTACGACGTGCCGACGCGCAACCGGGCCACGCTCAGGCAGTTGGCCAGCTCGGGCAAGGACGGCCTGCTCGCCGCCGGCATACCGGTGTTGATCATCGGTGGCATTACCCTCGGTATCGTCACGCCGACCGAGGCGGCGGTAATGGCGGTGCTCTATGCCCTGCTGCTGGGTTTCATCGTTTACCGCGAGCTGACCTTCAGAAGCGTGCTGGACGCCTCGACCGACACCGTTCGACTCTGCTCGCTGTCGCTATTCAGCCTGGTGGGTGCCGCCATCTTCGGCTACCTGATCAGCTTCTATCGCATTCCACCGCAGCTGATGGCTGGCGTCGAGATCAGCGACCCGACCACGCTGCTGATCATCGCCACCATCGTCATGCTGCTGGTCGGCACCTTCATGGATTCGCTGCCGGCGATGGCGATTCTGGCACCGATCTTCCAACCGCTGGCGGCGCAGGCGGGCGTCGATCCGCTGCAGTTTGGCGTGATCAGCGTCATGGCGCTCGGCCTTGGCCTGATCACCCCGCCTTACGGCCTGTGCCTGATGATCTCGGCCAAGATCGGCGGCATCCCCCTGCTCGCGGCGCTGGGCACGACGATGATCTATCTGTTGGTCATGCTGCTGGTGATCGGCCTGCTGATCGCCTTCCCCGGCCTGATCCTCTACCTGCCCCAGACTTTCGGCCCGGACGCCGGCTGATACCGGCCGATCAAAAAGTGTGCAATTTCTGGGGAGTCATCCGCCCCGGCTTGTGATTTCCAGCCGGGGCGACTAAAGTTGCAAGATAGATTAAAAACAGTGTTCCGTAATCCTACAGTCTTCGATCACGGGGCCGATAATCAGAGAACTGGAGTCAACCGCAACGGCCCGACGTCATCAACGGCCGGCGTAACATCCACTGACAGCGCCCTCGAGGCGACCCACCATGCCCGATCCCCTCTGCTTGCTTTTCGATTGCGACGGTACTCTGGTCGATAGCGAACCCCTCCTCGCCGAAGTCATGGCAAAGTATCTGAATCAGGCGGGCCTGCCCTTCCAGGCCGGCGATTACATGACGGACTTTCGTGGCGCACGGTTCGCCAGCATCGTGTCCCATCTGGAACGACTGCACGGACGCCTCGAGGATCCCGTTCGCCAGCGGATCGAGACGGCCATGCGCCAGGAGATGCACGAGCGCATGGTCGACGAGCTCGAGCCCATCGCTGGCGTGCCGGAAGCGCTCGACGCGCTCGGTTCCCTGCCGCGCTGCGTTGCCTCCAACGGGCCCGAGACCAAGATTCGGCGAGCGCTGGACAGCACGGGATTGCGGGGCTTCTTCGGCGATCGCATCTACAGCGCCTACACCGTGGGCAGTTGGAAGCCGGCGCCGGGCCTGTTCCTGCACGCCGGCCGCGACATGGGCTTCGCACCGTCCGACTGCATCGTGATCGACGACGCCCAGGTGGGCGTCCGCGCCGCGCTGGCCGCGGGAATGCGGGTCGTCCATCTCAATCGCTTCCCCGAGCTCGAGCCCACGCCCTCCGGCGCCATCGGGATTCGCCACATGCGCGAACTGCCGGCGGTGATCGACAAGCTGATCCCGGCCCTCGCCGTCGGCAACCTCTAGCAGCTCGACCGAGCGCGTTCGGCGGCAGCCACCGACCGAGGATCCACCGCTGACGGCGATGATCGCGGCCCGAGCCCCTGGCTCGGGCCGCGATCGTTGTGGATCGCTCGTTAGCGGCCGGATGGCCGCGTTATCATGTGCCCTTCACGTCTTATCGGAGTTCCCATGCCTTCGTTACAGGATCAACTGCGCGGCCTGGTCTATTCGACCGAACATGGCGAGACCTGCCCCGACTGCCGTCGCCCTGTCGCCGAGTGCGAGTGCCGGGCGCGCGAGGAAGCCGAACGGATCGCCGCGCTCGACGGCATCGTTCGCATCCGGCGCGAGACCAGTGGCCGCAAGGGCAAGGGGGTGACGACGATTCAAGGCGTGCCGCTGGATGCCGAAGCGCTGAAGACGCTGGCCAAGTCGCTCAAGAAACGCTGTGGAACGGGCGGCGCGGTCAAGGATGGCGTGATCGAGATCCAGGGCGACCATCGCGATGTGCTCAAGCGCGAGCTGGAATCGCTGGGCTACAAGGTCAAACTCGCCGGGGGGTGATCCCGGAGAGCTCCCGCGCCCTGCCCGGGGCGGGGAATTTACGCTCCGTTCTCCTGTCCCACTGGTACCGCCGCGCGCTTCAACGCTCCACGCTCAAGGGGATTCGATGTTCTCGTTCAACGCTTCACGGTGGCTCCGACTCGCCACTGCCGCACTGGCACTCGGGATGCTGGCGGGCTGTGCCAGTGGCCCCCAGTTCGACACCCTCGCGGCTCGCGTGGTTGCCGACGAGGAGCACCGGGCCCGACTCAGGCACCTGCTCCGA
>NZ_CALFQK010000074.1:0-11046 GCF_937921195.1 uncultured Salinicola sp. | reverse complement strand
CCGTCTTCCGTCTTCCGTCTTCCGTCTTCCGTCTTCCGTCTTCCGTCTTCCGTCTGTAATCTGGCTCTCCTGCTGACCCGCCTCAGCGTTTCGTTCGATGGTTCAGGATGGTTTGCCGCTATGAAAACGCCCCAGTCCAACAAGCCCGGCGCCGATGAGCCGACCCGCACCGTGCTGCGCCTGATCGGCAGCTTTGCCGCGCCGGTGGCGATCTACCTGGTGGCATGGGAGCTGGTGGCGCGGCTGATCCTCCCAGGCGTGGCCGAAGGCGGGCGCGAGTTCGTGATCAACCTGTTCAGCGTGTTGATCCCGTTCGTCGGCGTGCTGGCCAGCGTCTACCTGGCCGGCACCAGGGCCGGTCGGCTGTTGGGTGGCGGCGTGATGACGGTGTTCTTCCTCTATCTCTACGTCTCCTCCGGTGTCGTGTTCAGCTGGCTGCCGGTGGCGCTGACCCTGGGCGGGGTCGTCCTCGCGGTGGCCGTCGCCCGTTACTGCCCCACGATGAAACCCGATCTGGGCGACGCCTTCGGCTAGACTGCGCTGATGGCCGCTTCGAATGATCACTCCCCGCTCGGCGACTGGCTGACCGGTCGCAGCGACGACCTCCGGCGCCGTCGCTGGCGAGGCGTGCTGTGGATCGCCGGCGCCGCGCCGCAGGCGGTGCGCAAGGCACTGGCCTGGATCGCGGCGGGGCGCTGGCAGTCCCCGCTGTGGATCGGGCCCGAGCCGGCGTCCTCCGGCCACGCTTCGCCGTTACCGGAGGGCGTGCCGCGGCTGAGCGCCTCGCGCGCCCGCAGCCAGTTGGGCAGCGAGCACGATCTGGTGATCTTCGACGCGGTTTCCTCCGCGGCGGGGTTCGATCCGGATGCCTTCGGCGCCATCAGCGGGACCCTCCTGGCCGGGGGCTGGCTGGTGCTGTTGACGCCGGGACACTGGCAGCGACCGACCGACGCGCAGTGGCCGCCCGACGCCGACTACCAGCGCCTCGCGCATTGGCCCCACCCCGTGGAGACCCTCTCGGCACGATACCTCCAGCGTCTGGGCGCAAGGCTGCGCGATGACGCTCGACTCGTGGCATGGCCGGCCGAGGCCGGCTTGCCGGGCCCTTCGCCGGGGATGGCCGGTTCGCCGGCCGCTGGCGTCGATGACCACTCCCCGGCGGACACCTGCGATGACAGCGACTGCCTGACCCGGGACCAGGCCGAAGCGGTTTCACGACTGACGCGAATGCGGCGGCGTCGGCCAGTGGTGTTGGTGGCCGATCGCGGCCGTGGCAAAAGCGCGGCGTTGGGCATCGCGGCCGCGCGTCGGCTGATGCGCGGCGAGCGGCGGCTCTGGATCGCGGCATCGAGTTCGATCGCCGTGGAGGCGGTGTTCGAACGCCTCCAGCGGTTACTGCCCGGCGGCGAGCGTGAGGCGGGGCGTTTCGAGGTCCGCCTCGACGGTCGGGACTGTCGGGTCGAGTGGCTGGCGCCGGAGCAGGTCGTTCCCGCGCTGGCGGCGTTCGACATCGACACGCAGTCGCCGCCGACGCTGTTCGTCGACGAGGCGGCCGCGATTCCCGCCGCGCGCCTGGTCGACTGGTTGCGTCGCTTCCCGCGGATCGCCTTCGCCACCACGGTGCATGGCTACGAAGGTACCGGCCGCGGATTCGAGGTTCGCCTGCGCGATGCGCTGGATCGGCTGACGCCGGAGTGGCGGCGGCTACAGCTGGATACTCCCATTCGCTGGGCGGCCGGTGACCCGCTGGAAGCGTTGACCCGCGACCTGCTGTGCCTGGATGCCGAGATCGTCGCCGCCGAGTCCGTCGCCGCTGTCGCGCGTCCGATGCCGGTCGTCTATGCCTGGCTGGACCGGGCGGCCCTGGCCCGTGACGACGGCTTGCTGAGATCGATTTTCGGGCTGCTGGTGCAGGCCCACTACCGCACGTCGCCGAGCGATCTGCGACATCTACTGGACGGTCCCGACGTCCACCTGCTGGCGGCTTTCGTCGGCGACATGGTCGTCGGCATCTGCGTGGTGCAGCAGGAGGGGGGCTTCGACGCCGAACTGGCCAACGCCATCTACCATGGGCAGCGGCGTCCGCGGGGTCATCTGCTGGCGCAGTCGCTGGCCACCCACGGCGGTTACCGGGAGGCCGCGCTCGCCAACTGGTGGCGCATCATGCGGATCGCCGTTCACCCGCTGGCCAGGCGCGAGGGAACCGGCTCGGCGATGATCGAGCGGGTCGCCACGGCGGCACGGGAGCGCGCTGTCGATCAGTTGGGCGTGAGCTTCGGTGCTGAGCCGTCGTTGACCCGATTCTGGCGTCGGCAGGGGTTTCGCTCGCTGCGGATCGGGCTGACCCGAGAGGCGTCCAGCGGCGAACCGGCGCAGATGATGGCGCTGGCGCTGACGGATGAATCGGCGCGGCTCCTCGACCGGATGCATGACGATTTCGTGCGCCACCTGCCGGATCTGCTGGCAGCCGAACTGCGGGACATCGACGCCCCCGTCGTGGCGGCCTGGCTGCACGAGGGGGCAGCGCCGGCCCTGTCCGCAGATCTCCACCAGCGGCTGGCCTGGTTCGCTGCCGGTGGCGGCGAGCTGGCACCGGTCCGGCCCTGGTTGCGGGAGGCCTGGCTCGGCTGGTGGCGGCAACAGCCGCTGGCCGCGGTCGATCGCTCGCTGGCGTGCGAGGAGAGCGGGTCCCAGACGCCCGGCGACCTGACGCGATCGGCGCGGGTGGCCGTCCCGGCGCTGTTCCAGTATCGCGACGAGGCGCTGTTGCGGCAGGGGCGGCGCGAACGTCTGGTAACCGCACGCGAGCTGGCGGCGGACTTGCTGGCGTGGCACCACGACCGTCGCGATGCCGACGGCACCGCACCGGTGCCTGGCTGAGGGGCGCGAGCATTCGGCACATATGGTCAAGCCGCAGTCAGGCGAGTAAGGTATTCGCACCTCAAAACGAGCCGCGGTCCGCTGGCGGCTCGGGTTTCATTCATCACTCTTTCGACACCCGTTGCGGCGAGCTGCTCGCCGCGCGACGAGGCTGGAATCGACCATGAACGATCATCTACTGCAACTCTCCCCCGAGCCCGTGTGGCGTCATTTTCGTACGCTCTGCAATACGCCGCGCTCCTCTGGCCACGAAGCGAAGTTGATCGACATCCTGCAGCGCTGGGCCGACGACAACGGCTTGACCCACGATCGCGACAGCTACGGCAACCTGCGGATCCGCAAGGCGGCGAGCCCGGGCTGCGAGGCGGTGCCCGGGGTGATCCTGCAGGGCCATCTCGACATGGTCACGCAGGCCAACAGCGACCACCCCCACGATTTCCTCAACGACCCGCTCGACACCTATGTCGAGGATGGCTGGCTCCACGCCCGCGATACCACGCTGGGTGCCGACAACGGTCTCGGTGTCGCGGCGGCGCTGGCGATTCTCGAGGCGGACGACATCGACCACGGCCCGATCGAGGCGCTGTTCACGCTGGAGGAGGAGACCTCGTTGCAGGGCGCACTGTCGCTGGACGAGAACTGGCTGGAGGGGCGCTACCTGCTCAACCTCGACTCCGAGGATCGCGGCGAAGTCTATATCGGCTGCGCCGGCGGTGCCGATGTCGTGGTCGACGCCGACTTGCCGATGCGCGGCTGCGACGAGGAGGAGGTGATGCGTCGTATCTCCCTGACCGGCCTGGTCGGCGGGCACTCCGGCGCCGATATCCACAAGGAGCGGGGCAACGCCAACCAGTTGCTGGTGAGGGCGCTGCGAGGACTGGGCGAGTTCGAGATTCGGCTGGTGGACTACCAGGGGGGCACGCTGCGCAATGCGCTGCCTCGTGAGGCCTTCGCCACCATCGTGGTGGACGAACATCATCTGCCGGCGGTGGAGCAGGCGCTCGCCGACCTGCAGGCGCTCTACCGCGAGGAGCTGGCCGGCGTCGACGACGACGTGACGCTCTCGCTGTCGCCGGCGGCGGTCTCCTGCGAGGACGTAGACGCGCTGACCGACACCGCCACCCAGTTGCTGGTTTCCGCCCTCCACGCCGCGCCTTACGGTGTCGAGCGCATGAGCGTCGAGGTGCCGGGCGTGGTGGAGACCTCCAACAACCTGGGGGTGGTATCGCTGGAGAAGGGGCGCTTCCATCTCTGCGCGCTGGTGCGATCGCTGCGAGACAGCGCGACACGCAACCTGGCGGACCGTTTCACGGCGTTGTTCGGCCTGATCGGCGCCCAGACGCGGGTCGAGAACGTCTACCCTGGCTGGACGCCCAGCGCCGACAGCACGCTGCTGACCCGCTTTCGCCGGCTCCACCAGGAGCAGCTGGGCAGCGACCCCGCGGTGAAGGTGATCCACGCCGGTCTCGAGTGCGGCATCATCGGTGGCAAGTACCCGCAGTTGGAGATGATCTCCTTCGGCCCGGTGATTCGCGGCGCCCACTCGCCCACCGAGCGTACCGAGCTTTCATCCGTCGAAGAGTTCTGGAAGGTGCTCAAGGCCTTGGTCGCCGACATCGCCTCCGGCAAGGCCGCCTGAAACCGGCCTGAAAACGGATAGGGCGAGTGGTTCTCTCGAAAGCAGTGCGTTCCCGCCGGAACGCCATCGAGAAAACCGCTCGCCATGGTGAAGCTCCACTCCCCGAGCGTTCTCCTGCCAAAGCGCTGCCCGTGCCGAGCCGAATGGGCGACCAGCACACTTTCAAACCCGCCAACGCAGCATCCCGCCAATGCTCGGCGCCGCCGACAATGGCCTGACTCCAACTCATGCTCTCAAAGGCATTGCCCTCAAGATGCTCCCCAGCTCAAGTAGTTTTGCATGACACAGCGGCCAACGGGTACTGCGCAAGAGGCCGCGCAGCATGAGTATCTTTACGCCAATCCGCATCGATCCATTGCCATGAATCAGACGGCCAGCACGGGGCCGGATCTCTCTTTTACGAACGGCGGCAATACAGGTAGCAAAAGAGCGATAAAACGCCTTATTGCTGCTGCTGGCGGTGCGTGTCCTCGCGTACCGCCTCGCAGCCCTCTTCCGAGATATAGCCTTTCGCCAGCGCATGCTCGGCGATGCTGACGCTGTCCCGGGCGAGGATCAGTTCGCAACCGGCGTGCTTGACCTCATTGGCCAGGGCCTCGATCGCGGCGTCCCGCTCCGGATCGTCGTCCACCTTGCGGATGTAGATGGCGCGGACGCGGTCGGGGTGCATTTTGACGATCTCGGTATAGACCTCCGGATCGCGCTGGCCGCTATCGCCGATGAGGATGAAGGGGAGCGTGTCGTAGAGCGACAGCATGTTGCAGATGACGTCGGACTTGTGGTCCTCGGCCTTGCGCGGCCAAGGCCGCTTGAGCGTCATGCCCCACTCGCGCAGGAACAGAATCGGCCCGACCGGGATACGGTTCATGTTGAAGAACATCTCGAGGACTTCGTAGATGCTCCAGGGCCCCCGCGAGACATAGAGCATGGGGCGTTTGCGATTGCCCTCGGCACCGCCGTAGAGCGCGCGATAGAGCGCCGCGACACCGGGAAAGGCGGTGCGCCGGTCGGCCTTTTCCATGAACAGGCGGTAGAGCATCTTCAACTTGTTGGCGACGCCGGTGTACATCACCGTGTCGTCGATATCGCTGATCACGATCAGGTCGGTACTCGCCGGCGGTATGTAGATCTCGGTCTCGGTGCTGATGGCGTCGTCCTCCGAGAGGACCTCCAGCTTGACCGAGTGCCAGATCGCGTCGGCGGGCAGGGTGTGGGTAATATCGATATGGGCGTGGAAATAGCCGTCGCGATCGGTGGTGACGGTGGCGTGGGTCGCGCCGAGCCGGATATCGACCCGCGCATCCCTGACACCATGCCTGACCAGGCGACGCGTGACGTCGACCAGGTCGCGCGCCGTCCCGCCTTTCTCCCACTTCATCAAGCGCCCGGGCTGGCGAAACACGCGGCCCATGATGAAGGCTTCCGTATGCGAACCGTAGCCGCGATAGGGGTGGACGATCACCCCGCCCTCGCCCTTGTCGCCTCCGCGCATGGGCCGGATGAACAGCCGAACCAGCTTCTTGGTGAAGTGGACGAGCTTGGTCACGAACAGCCGAGGGAGCGATCCGGCGCCGGTGGTTTCGGAGGCAGTGTCGGAAGAGTGGGGCACGATGGCTGGCAATCCTAGGTTTGATTAACGATGAGTATGGGAATTCGCGGGTTATCGTGCAAAGTCTCGGCCCGTTGCGTCTATTCCTCGAGCGCTTCCAGCGCTGTCAATCGATGCCGCTCCGAAGCGATTTCGGCATCGAGTCTCTTGAGTTTGCGCCGGTGTTTGGCGATATCCTCCCGGTCGTCCTCCCGTGTCGCTTCGTCGAGCGCTTCACGCTGCTCCTGACGTTCCTCTTCGAGATCCGCAAGCGTTTGGCGGCTGTCGCCGATCAAGGAAGCCGTGGTGCAGTGATCTTCGACCGCGTTCAGCGCGCGACGCAGCCCTGCGGCACGGTGAGACTGATGGTTGGTATCGGCTTGCGCGAGCTGCTGCTCGAGATGCTTGCGCTTGGCCTCGCAGCCGATGTCGGAGGCCACGGCCTGCGAGGTCATCGGGATCGTGAGGATCAGGGCGACAGCGCAGCGGAAGATCGTCGGCCTCGAGGAGAAGTCGGTGTCGGCAAGCATGCGGGACTCCAGGTCAGGATCCGACGGGCAGTCGGAAGAGCGGGGCGTTGGCCCACGAAAAACGCCCACCATAGGGTGGGCGTCCGGACGGTCGTTGTCGAGCGTCGATCAGGCGTGCTGCTTGCTGTGCCGACCTTCGGCCAGCTCTTCCAGCAACTTGCCGTTGAAGTCGTCGAGATCCTTCGGCGTGCGGCTGGTGACCAGGCCGCTGTCGACCACGACCGACTCGTCGAACCACTGGGCGCCGGCATTTTTCAGATCCTGTGCGACCGAGGGCACCGAGGTCATCCTGCGGCCCTCGACGACGCCGGCGTTGATCAGGATCCACGGCGCGTGACAGATCGCGGCGACCGGCTTGCCGGCTTCGAAGAAGTGCCTGACGAACGCCAGGGCCTTGTCGTTGAGTCGCAGCGTATCGGGGTTGAACAGACCACCTGGCAGCACCAGGGCATGGTAGTCGGATTCGTTGACCTCATCGAGGCTCTTGTCCGCCTCGTAGGTGTCGCCCCAGTCCGTCTCGGCCCAGGCGCGAATGCCCTTGCCGTCCGGCGTGATGACGTGAGTCTCGACGCCCTGGCCTTGCAGCGCGGCACGAGGGGAGGAGAGTTCTGACTCCTCGAAGCCGTCGGCGGCGAGGATTGCGACACGTTTACCGTTGAGTTGCTGAGCCATCTTGACCTCCTGGTCTTGATATAGCGGCTTGATGTTTCGATGAATAGCAAGCCCACGGGCCATCCCGGTCCATGTCTCGGCTTACCTCGAAAGTTTGGGATAGTCTGGGCAAAGTTCAAGGAAAAACGCGCGTGGGACACGCCCGGTCCGGAGTTCGCGGCTTGCGCGCGGGCGCCGACTCGGGGATGGTGGCCGCCGCGGGGTGGCGAGCGGGCGCCGGGTCAAGAGGAAGCGATGCGATGAATGGCGGAGTGGGGGAATGGCTGTTGCAGTCGGCCGGCGGGCTCGTCCTGATCGGTGGCCTGGTGACGGTCCTGATCGGCGTCGTGGTGTGGCAGCGCCAGCGTTTCGCACGCGAGCGCGACAGCCTGCTGACGCGGCTCCAGGCCAGCGAGGCGCAGTGCCAGCGCCTGGAGCAGGAGCTGGCCCAGAGCGACGGTCAGCAGGACGATCTGCGCGAGCGCCAGGCGCAACTGCAGCAGCAGCTTGGCACCCGCGAGCAGCAACTGGAGGCCCTCAACGAACGCCTGGCGACACTGCGCGAGCAGTACGGCCGGCTCGAGACCCGCCACGAGCAGCAGCAGAACCAGCACGCGGAACAGCTCCAGCTGCTGGAGCAGGCGAAGACGCGGATGGGGCACGAGTTCGAATCGCTTGCCGGGCGCATCTTCGACGAGCGCCAGCGCACCTACAGCGCCCAGAGCCGGGACAGCCTGGAAGCCTTGCTGAAACCGTTTCGCGAGCAGGTCAGCGGCTTTCGTCAGCGTCTCGAGGAGCTTCACGGTCAGGAAGTGCGCGAACGCACCACGCTCAAGGTGCAGATCGATCAACTCGCCTCGCTCAACCGCCAGATCACCGAAGAGGCCGCCAATCTCACCCGTGCCCTCAAGGGCGACAAGAAGATGCAGGGCAACTGGGGCGAGATGATGCTGGAGTCGGTGCTGGAGCGCTCGGGCCTGCGCCGCGACATCGAATACCGGCGCGAAGTCTCGATCGACGGCGAGCAGGGTCGCCAACGCCCGGATGCGGTGATCTACCTGCCCGACGACAAGCACCTGATCGTCGATGCCAAGGTTTCGCTCAACGCCTACGTGCGCTACGTCAATGCCGATGACGACGCCGAGCGCGAGCAGGCGCTACGCGCGCACGTTCAAGCGGTGAGAAGCCATATCGACGCCCTCTCCGGGCGCGACTACCCGAGATTGCCGGGACTGCGTTCGCCCGATTTCGTATTCCTGTTCATGCCGGTCGAACCGGCCTTCGCGGTCGCCTTCCAGCATGACGAAAGCCTGTTTCAGGAGGCTTTCTCCCGCGACATCATCGTGGTCACGCCGACCACGCTGCTGGCCAGCCTGCGCACCGTGGCAAGCCTGTGGAATCTGGAGCGCCAGAACGAGAACGCGCGCCATATCGCCGAGCGTGCCGGCAAGCTGCTCGACAAATTCCAGGGCTTCGTCTCGAGCCTCGAGGATGTCGGCCGCCACCTGGGCCGGGCACAGGGCAGCTACGACCAGGCCATGGGGCGGCTATCAACCGGACAGGGCAGCCTGGTCGGCCAGGCGCTGGCGCTCAACAAGCTGGGCGTGCGGATGAAGCGCGACCTGCCGGCGCATCTGACCCGGGAGGCGGACGCCGACGAGGCGGCACTCGATCGAACCTCGGACGGCGCCGACGCTGAAGGTGGCGCGAGTCGCGTGGATGATGACGGCGAGAGCGATGCCGCGCCCGCTGCGCAACGCAGCCCAGACCAGGGCAGGCCGAGCTAGGCGGGCTCGGCGACGTCGTCGGCAGTCGACAGCGCCGCGCTGCTCAGCGCCAGGTCAGCTGCCAGTCCCTGGAGGCAGATCATGGCCATGACCTGATGGCGGGCGCCGACGCCGAGCGCCACCAGCCGCTTGGCGCGCTCGATCGCCGGAGCCTCGGGATCGATGTCACCGCGCCAGCGCACCACCAGGCTCTTCTCGGCCGCTTCGACGTAGTCGATGCGCTGCACCTCATCGGTGAGAAACCCGATCAACCCCTGGCCGCTGTCGGCGATCAGCACGTGTCGGGGTGGGCGCGACACGTCGCGGCCCAGCAGCCGGCGCAGATCGACCAGGGCGACGCTGCGCCCGTGACGGCGCCAGACGCCGACGAAGCAGCGCGGGTCGCCGCCGCTCCGGAGGTAGTAGACAGGGGCGGCGTCGACCGCGTAGAGCTGATCGAGCAGGGTGGTGTAGTCTCCCGCGCAAACGAAGTGCACCAACGCGAAGCGCCGCCGGGGCTGGCGCTCGGCGGCGCTGCCCGTCTGGGTACCGTCGAGCCGCGCGTGCAGGCGCGCCAGCGCACTCAGATTGAGCGCCGACAGCAGCACCCGGTGATCGAGCGCCAGGGCATCGCGCCCCGAGGGGCCGGCCACCAGTCCGGCCACGGTCTGGGGTTGGCCCGGGCCGGCGGGAGCCAGGGTGCCGTCGGCGCTGAGCGCGGTGACGTGTTCCAGGGCCAGTGCCAGGCGCCCCTCGGGGCCGTCGAGCACCACCATGTAACCGGGTCGCACACGCTGGGGCGCGCCCCCGATCAACTCACCGGGGTCGAACAGCGGCAGCCGCGCACCGCGCAGCGTGACGTTGCCGAGGTAGGCGTCGAGCTCGATCGGCGGCGGTTCGATCTGGGGGCAGTTGGCGACCTCGCCGACGATCGCGGTATCCAGCGCCAGCGCCTGGCCGCCACTCTCCACGATCAGCCAGTGTCGGGCGGTGAGCCGCGTCGGCGTGGCGTCACTGGTCAGCGTCGGGACATCGGCCGCTTGGCGCCCGGCCAGTTCCGGCGACGGCGTCACCGCGACCATCTCTTCCAGCGCGAACAGCGCATCCAGGTCGAGCAGATAAGCCGGGTGTGCCAGGCTCGGGTGATCGATCAGCGAAGGCGTCAGCGCCAGCGTGCTGCCGTCGCCGTGGCTCACCGCATGCCGCTGGTCAGGCCGCACCTCGATCACGTCGACGATCTGGGTCACGCACAGGCCGAAACGCGCCCCGCGATGCGCGACCACGGCGACGAAGCTGGCCTGGGGCCTGCCCTGGCTGTGAGTCCTGCTCTGGGCCTCGACGAGATGGGCCTCGTCGACATGGACTTCGTCACGGGCATCGAGAGTTGGCGCTGCCGGGGTGTCAGGATCGAGCTGCAATAGCCCCGCCAGGTCGACCAGCGGCAGCGGCTGACCGCGCAGCGACAGCGTACCCCGCGACCATGCCGGCGCCCGCGGGCGCGGCGGCGGCAGGCGCTCCAGGCGCACCACCTCTTGCAGATCGCGGGCGTCGAGGGCGACATCGCCGGCACCGACGCGCAGGATGCCGAAGACGCGTGCGCTCATGACCTCGCCCGCTCCTCGCCGCGGGTCGCCCGTGCCAGTTCACGGATCGCGCCGTCGACCCGGTTGGCGGTTTCGAGCTGGGCGCTGGCGGTGGTGGCGATCTCCTCGATCGAGTCGGTGGTCTGGGCCACGCCTTCGACGATGCGTGCGAATGAGTCGGTAGCGCGCTGGGTCACGGCGTTACCGCTGTCGATGCGCTTGAGCGACTCGCCCAGCAGGCGGTTGATCTGGCGCGTGGCGTCGGCGGACTTCTCGGCCAGCTTGCGCACCTCGTCGGCGACCACCGAGAAACCCAGCCCGTGCTCGCCGGCGCGGGCGGCCTCGATCGCGGCGTTGAACGCCAGCAGGTTGGTCTCGGGGGCGATCTTAACGACCACCTTGACGATGG
>NZ_CALFQK010000073.1:0-24139 GCF_937921195.1 uncultured Salinicola sp. | reverse complement strand
GAGCCCCCGCCTCGGCGGCGCCAGCGGGCGCATAGCTTAACACAGGCACCGCAGGGCAGGATGAAAATGACGCGGCTTCAACGTGAAGCGAGTGCATCCGCCAGGTGCGTCGCCCAGCCCTGAACGGGCGGCCACGAGGGCGCCGTGCCGGATTTGCCGCCGGGGGCAGACGTCCCCCCCGGGCGGCGGTGTATACTGGCAAGCCGTTTCCGAACTGGCGTGGCGTTATCCGGACGTTCGCGCCTCGATGAGAGCTCCCGGCATCATTGGGATGGCCGCGAGCGATGACACGAGAGCCCCATGCCCGACAAGATGGCTGACAAGGACGTTTCCCAGGACGACCCCAAGGACTTTGCCGCGACACTGGATCGGCTTGAGACGCTCGTGGCTCAACTCGAATCCGGCGAACTGACGCTGGAGGCTTCGCTGAGCGCCTTCGAGCGCGGCATCCGCCTGACACGGGATGCCCAGCACCGCCTCGACAGCGCCGAACTCAAGGTCCAGGCCCTGCTCGAACAGGGCGACGGCAGCCTGCAGTCGGTGCCGTTCGAGACCCGGGAGCCCGACGATGAGCGCTGATCACCCCGGTGTCGCGGCGGGTATCGACGCGGCGCGGTCGCGCAGCGAGCACGTCTTGACCGGCTGGCTCAATCGCCAGAACGGCAGTTGCGCCACCCTCGACGATGCTCTCCGGTACAGCGTACTGGGGACCGGCAAGCGGCTGCGTCCGGTGCTGGTCTATCTCGCCGGCCGCGCGCTCGGGGCCGAGGACGACGCGCTGGATGCGCCGGCGGCGGCGATCGAGATGATCCATGCCTATTCGCTGGTTCACGACGATCTGCCGGCGATGGACGACGACGACCTTCGTCGCGGCCGGCCGACGGTCCATCGCGCCTTCGACGAGCCGCTGGCCATTCTGGCCGGCGACGCGCTGCAGACGCTGGCGTTCGAGGCGCTCGCCTCCAGGCCGCATCCGCGTCTGGCGGCCCTGGTCACCACGCTCGCCCAGGCCGCCGGCCGGGATGGCATGGCTGCGGGGCAGGCGATCGATCTCGGTGCCGTCGGCGCGCCGATGGATCTTGCGGCACTGCAAATGATGCACCAGCACAAGACCGGGGCGTTGATCCGTGCCGCCGTGCGCCTGGGGGCGCTGGTCGCGGTCGAGGAGTCCGATCCCAGAGTCGCGGCGCTGGACCGCTACGCCGCGGCGATGGGGCTGGCGTTCCAGATTCACGACGACGTTCTCGACGTCACCGGCGACACCCGGACGCTGGGCAAGACCTCCGGCGCCGACGCGCGCCGCGACAAACCGACCTATCCTGCTCTTCTCGGTGTCGCGCAGGCCCGTGACCGCGCGCTCGACCTGCTCGACGAGGCGCTCGAGGCCCTGCAGCCGCTGGGCGAGGCAGGCCTGCCACTGGCGGCTCTGGCCCGTTTCATGATCGATCGCGATCACTGACCCGGTAACGACATTTTATGAAGCTGTTCGATGAAATCCCCACTCGGCGCCCATTCACCCCGCTGCTCGACACCCTCGAGTCGCCGGCGGGCCTGCGCACGCTGTCGCTGACCCAACAGCGGCAGGTCGCCGACGAGCTGCGCGCCTACCTGCTGTACAGCGTAGGCTGCAGTGGCGGCCATTTCGGTGCCGGTCTCGGCGTCGTCGAATTGACCGTGGCGCTGCACCGCGCGCTGGAAACGCCTCACGATCGCTTGCTGTGGGATGTCGGCCATCAGGCCTATCCGCACAAGATCCTGACCGGGCGTCGCGAGGCGCTGGCGAGCATTCGCCAGTATGGCGGCCTGGCGGCGTTTCCGCGGCGCGAAGAGTCGCCGTTCGATACCTTCGGCGTCGGTCACTCGAGCACCTCGATCTCGGCGGCGCTGGGCATGGCGCTGAGCGCCCGGACCAAGGGCGAGAAGCGTCGCGTCTGCGCGGTGATCGGCGACGGCGCCCTGACGGCCGGGATGGCGTTCGAGGCGCTGGCCCACGCCGGCCACGTCAACGCCAACCTGCTGGTCGTGCTCAACGACAACGAGATGTCGATCTCGGAAAACGTCGGTGGCATGGCGAGTTATTTGACCCGGATTCTGACCAGCAAGCCTTATGCCGCCATGCGCGAGAACGGCAAGCGGGTACTCTCGCACCTGCCCGGGGCGCTCGAGTTCGCGCGGCGCACCGAAGAGCACGTCAAGGGCATGATCAGCCCGGCGACGCTGTTCGAGGAGATGGGCTTCAACTATCTCGGCCCCATCGACGGTCACGATCTGGCGGCGCTGAATCAGGCGCTGGAAGCCGTGCGCGATCTTGACGGCCCGCAGTTCCTGCATATTCGTACCCGCAAGGGGCGTGGCTTTCGGCCGGCGGAAGCCGACCCGATCGGCTTCCATGCGATCACCAAGCTGGAAAAGGCGCCACCGAGGCTACCGGAAGTGGACGCCACCACGCCGCCGACTGCCGCGACGAGCGCAGCGGGATCGACAGCGGAGCCGAAACCGCGTTCGAAACCCAAGTCCGACGATTCATTGCGCCCGAAGCCGCGCAAGTACTGCAACGTCTTCGGCGACTGGCTGTGTGACATGGCGGCCGAGGATCAAAGGTTGATCGGGATCACTCCGGCCATGCGCGAGGGCTCGGACCTGATCCGCTTCTCGCAGACCTATCCCGAGCGTTACTACGACGTGGCGATCGCCGAGCAGCATGCGGTGACGCTGGCGGCCGGCATGGCCTGCGAGGCGATGAAGCCGGTGGTCGCGATCTACTCGACCTTCCTGCAGCGCGGCTACGACCAGCTGATTCACGATGTCGCCGTCCAGCATCTCGATGTGACCTTTGCCATCGATCGCGCCGGTCTCGTCGGCGAGGACGGCCCGACGCACCATGGGGCACTGGATCTCTCCTATCTGCGCTGCGTGCCGGGCATGATCATTCTGGCGCCGGCGGACGAGGCCGAGTGCCGGGCGATGCTGTCGACCGCCTATCATCACGAGGGTCCTGCCGCCGTGCGCTATCCACGCGGGACCGGGCCCGGCAGCGAGATTCCGGCGGATCTGGCAGCTCGGGTGCCGATCGGCAAGTCCGAGCTGCGCCGTGAATCGGCCGCGCCGGAGAAGCGCGTTGCGCTATTGGCCTTCGGCAGCCTCAATACGCCGGCGGCCGAGGTGGCCGAGCATCTCGACGCGACGCACCTCAACATGCGCTCGGTGAAGCCGCTGGATCGGGAGGCGATCCTGGCCGCCGCACGGGATCACGATCTGCTGGTGACGCTGGAGGAGAACGTGGTGGCCGGCGGCGCGGGTAGCGGTGTCAACGAACTGCTGGCAGCGGAAGGCGTCGAGGTTCAGGTGCTCAACCTGGGGATTCCCGATGCCTTCGTCGAACATGGCAAGCCCGCCGAGCTACTGCGCGATTGCGGCCTGGACGCCACGGGAATCGAGGCCGCCATCCGTCAACGCTTGAACACCAACAACGACCGATAGGACTTTCATGTCAATTGCCATTCTGATCGGCGCCGTCATCGGCTATCTCTTCGGCAAGTTGCCGGGCCTTCTGATCGGTGCCGCTATCGGCTGGTGGATCAGCCGCAAGCTGCGCAGCTCGCTGGTGGGGCGCGTCGTCAACATCCAGCATCAGTTCCTGGAGTCGACCTTCGCGGTGATGGGTTGCGTGTGCAAGGTCGACGGCCATATCACCCAGGACGAGATCCGCACGGCGGAGATGCTGTTCGATCGCCTCAATCTGAGCGGGGAGATGCGCGAGCGGGCCAAGGCGGCCTTCAATCGCGGCAAGTCGCCGGAGTTCGACCTCGACGCCGAGGTGGAGACGGTCCGGCGCGTCACCGGCGGCCAGCGCGCGCTGCTGCAGGTGTTCCTGCAGGTGCAACTGGCGGCGATCGCCGCCGACGGCCAGATGCACCCCGCCGAGCACGACATGCTGCTTCGCGTGGCCCGGGGCCTCGGCTTCTCCGAAGCGGAGATCCAGCAGATCGAGGCGATGTTGCGCGGCGGCGCCCATCAGGGAGCCGGCGGGGCGAGCAGCGGCCAGTCGCTGGAAGACGCCTACCGCGTGCTGGGCCTCTCCGAGGACGCCTCCGATGCCGAGCTCAAGCGCGCCTATCGCAAGCTGATGAGCGAGAACCATCCCGACAAGCTGGCCGGCAAAGGCTTGCCCGAGAGCATGCGCGAGATGGCCAAGGAGCGCACCAGCGAGATCAGCAACGCCTACGATCTGATCAAGAAGACGCGGGAGCAGCGCGCGGGCTGAAACCGTCTCGCAACGACCCCGGTCGCTATTGTCTCGTGGCAGCTAACAGGCTTAGATAGAGGCTCGAACGCCGAGACTGCCACGACAAGGACGTGACTGGATGCCAGCGAAGGCCGATCTCTACCGCACCGCCGCCCGAATGCTGGGCACGATCGACAAGAGTGGATGGATACTGCGTTACCGCTACGGCGACCGCCGACTGCTCGAGGACGTGGTGTTGCCCGCGCTCGACCGCGACCCGGCAGTGGAGTCGCTGCTGCTCGTCGGATGTGCCTGGTATACCCGCCACTATCCTGGGCTGCTGCCGCGCAAGCGGGTCATGACCATGGAGATCGATCCTGCCAAGGCGGCTTTTGGCGGTGACCCGCATATCGTGGCCAACATGACCGACATCACCGAGCATGTCGCGGCAGACAGCCTCGATGCGGTCATCTGCAACGGTGTGCTGGGGTGGGGGCTGGACGAGCCCGACGCGGTGGAAGCGGCGTTTGCCGGCGCCGTGACCTGCCTCAGGCCCGGCGGCCTGTTGCTGCTGGGCTGGAATGACATACCGCCGCGTAACGACTGCCCGCCCCACACCATCGCCGCGCTGAATGGACTGGAAATCGCCGACATTCCCGGCCTCGACACCCACTCGTTGATCGCTCTCGAGCGCAACCAGCACTGCTATCAGGCTTATCGCAAGCCCGACGAAGGCTGATCAGCCTGCCTTCACGCCCGTCCAGAATACCGACCAGACGCCTTCGAACCGGCGTTCCAGTTCCGGCCTTTCGTACATGAAGGTTTCCGACAGCAGCCCGTCGATGACGCAGTAGAAGGCGGCGATGAAGTGATCGTCGGCCAGTGTCTCGCGCAGGGCGCCGGCTCGGTGCCCTGCCTCGACGAAGGCGAGCAGGCGCCGGTCGATTCGTGACTCGCCCTGTTCGGTAATCGCCTCGGCCTCGGCGACGAGATCGTGGGGAGGAAACAGCAGAAAGCGCTTGTAGAAAACGCCCTGATGCTCGCGATAGGCGAAGGTGGCGCACTGCTGCAGCAGGTGTCGCAGCCGCTGCTCGAACGGGGCGTCCGCCATCTCGGCCAGGCTGGCGTCGATCAGCGCGATCATGTCGTCGTCGGCATCGCGGGACAGCTCCAGGAACAGCGCTGCCTTGCTGTCGAAGTGGTTGTAGATCGAGGGCTTCTTGATGCCCGCAGCAGAGGCGATCTGCGCCAGTGTCGTGGCTTCGTAGCCGTGGCGGGCGAATAGCGAGAGGCCGATCTGCTTGAGGCGGTCGCGGGTGTTCAAGAGGTCGTCTTCCAGTGGGATTGAGGGCGTAGCTTGCCAAGTTTGGTAGGGCGAAATAAACTAACGACCGTTAGTTAGTCATTCTTTGCCGAGTGGTGCAAGTCATGATGCGACCGCAATGGATCATCCTGCCGCTGGCCGGCCTGGCCGAGGTCGGCTGGGCAGCCGGCCTGAAGCATGCCGAAAGCGTGCCTGACTGGCTGCTCACCGTCATGCTGGCGGTCACCAGCCTGTGGCTCGCTTCGCGGGCGGTGCGCTACATGCCCACCAGCACCGTCTATACGGTCTTCGTCGGCCTGGGCGCGGCGGGCACGGCCGTCGCCGACTGGCTGCTGTTCGGGGTGGCGTTTCACTGGCCGGTATTGGCCTTCATCGCGCTGTTGCTGGCTGGCGTGATCGGATTGCAACGGGTGAGCGACTGATGGAACCGACCACACTGCACTGGATCGCGCTGCTGGTCTCGGGCGCTTTCGAAATTGTCGGCGTCGCCGGCTTCGACCGCCTCAATCGCGGCCAGCGCCTGCACGGCATGCTGCTGCTCGTCGTCGGTTTCGGCAGCTCGCTGGGCCTGCTGTCGATCGCCATGCGCTCGATCGACATGGGCGTGGCCTACGCCATCTTCACCGGGATCGGCACCCTCGGCAGCACGCTGATGGGCATGCTGCTGTGGGGCGAATCGCGGCGTCCGCTGCGACTCGCCTTCGTGGGGATGATCGTCTCGGCGGTGGTGGGTCTGAAACTGGTGAGCTGAAGAACACGATGGCTGGCGCGGTAACGAAGGCTCGAGGCTGCCCCGGCAGGTGGCGAGGGCTTAAAGATACCGGCGATCGTCATCGGCGTAGATGGCGGTGTGTAAGACGCCGTTCTCGTCGCGCCAGGCACGGTACATGCCCGGCGTGTTGAAGACGAGGCGGGTATCGCCGTCAGGGGCAACGGCGATGACGCCACCGTCACCACCGATCGCCTTGAGTTCGCCATGCACTACATCGTCGCAGGCCGTCGCCAGATCGGCGCCGCCATACTGCATGCGCGCGGCGATATCGTGGGCTACCGCCGTGCGAATGAAATACTCGCCGTGCCCGGTGGCGGAAATCGCGGCGGAGCGATCGTCCGCCCAGGTGCCGGCACCAATCAACGGCGTATCGCCGATCCGCCCGTAACGCTTATTGGTGATGCCGCCGGTCGAGGTGGCGGCGGCGACGTGCCCGTGGCTGTCCAGCGCCACGGCACCGACCGTGCCGAACTTGTGGCCTTCTGCATGCGTCGGTTCCAGAGCCATGGCGCCGTTCGAGTGGCGATGTTCCTCCCACTGTTGCCGGCGTAGCGGCGTATCGAAGTAGTCGTTGTCGACCGGTGTCATGCCACGGGACGCCAGGAAGTCGTCGGCACCTCGGCCGCCGAGCATCACGTGATCGCTGTGCTCCATCACCTGGCGCGCGCCGCAGATCGGATGGCGCACGTGGCGCGCGCCGGCGATGGCGCCGGCATTGCGGTCGCTGCCGCGCATGATCGCGGCGTCGAGTTCGTGTTCACCGGCTTGCGTGAAGACGGCCCCCAGGCCTGCGTTGAACCAGGGGCAGAGCTCGAGCTCGACCACGCACGCCTCGACCGCATCGAGGCAATTGCCGCCAGCTTCGAGGATACGATGGCCGGTGGCGATGGCGCGATGCAGCCACGCGTGGATATCGTTTTCTTCCCGCTCGCTGAGACGGCCGGGCTTGAGAACGCCGGCGCCGCCGTGAATGGCCAAGGCGATGGGTGACTTCATGCACTAACTCCATGGTCGAGAATCTGGTCGAGGAAGCGCCGGGTACGCGACGATTCCGGGGATTGAAAGAAGCGGGCCGGCGGTGCCTGTTCGATGACCTCGCCGCCATCCATGAACACCACGCGGTCGGCGACCTTCTTGGCGAAGCCCATCTCGTGCGTCACGCAGATCATGGTCATGCCCTCCTGGGCCAGGTCGACCATGACCTCGAGCACCTCGGCGATCATTTCCGGATCGAGCGCCGACGTCGGCTCGTCGAACAGCATCACACGGGGGCGCATGCATAACGCGCGGGCGATGGCGATCCGCTGTTGCTGGCCGCCGGAGAGCTGGCCGGGATACTTGTTGGCGTGATCACGCATCTGCACCTTGTCGAGCAGCGTCAGCGCCCGCTCGATGGCCTCTGCCTGGGGCACGCGCAGGTTGGCGGTCTGTGGCAGCGTGCAGTTCTCGAGCACGGTGAGATGCGGGAACAGATTGAAGTGCTGGAAGCACATGCCGACACTGCGGCGGATTCGCTCCAGGCGCTTGATGTTGTCGTCGAGGGTCTCGCCGAGCACCTCGATCGTGCCCCGCTGATGCTTCTCGAGCTGGTTGATGCAGCGGATCAGGGTCGACTTGCCCGAGCCGGAAGGCCCGCAGACGACGATGCGCTCGCCGGTGGAGACGGTCAGCGAGATATCTTTCAGCGCATGATAGTCGCCGTACCACTTGTTCAGACGTTCGATACGCACGACCGTGGAATCGGCCGCGACTGGCGTCGGTTTGCTCATTGGCGACTCTTCTCCAGTTGGCGTTCGAGATAGCGCGCGTAGCGCGACAGTGCGAAGCAGATCGCGAAGAAGAACAGGGCCAGGAACAGATAGACCTCGTTCTCCCGGCCGATCCACTCGGGGGCGGAGGTGGTACTCATGGCGATACCGACGACATCGAGCACGCCCACCACCATCACCAGCGTGGTCTCCTTGAACAGCCCCACGAACTGGGTCAGTAGCGGCGGAATGGTGTTGCGCAGCACCTGAGGCAGGATGATCAGCCCCATCGCCTTCCAGTAGGAGAACCCGAGCGCGGCAGCGGCTTCGTACTGGCCCTTTGGCATGCCCTGCAGGCCGCCGCGCACCGTTTCCGCCATGTAGGCCGCGGTGAACAGCACCAGTACTGCGAGCACGCGCAGTAGGATGTCGAGGTTCCAGCCCGAGGGCAGGAACAGCTGGATCATCAGCGAGGCCATGAACAGCAGCGTGATCACCGGAACCGAGCGGATCAGTTCGATGTAGAGGACGCTCAGCACGCGAATGACCGGCTTCTTAGAGCGGCGGCCGAGGGCGAGCAGGATGCCGATGGGTAGCGCGAAGACCATGCCCACCACGCCCAGGAAGACCGTCACCAGGATGCCGGCGAAGCGCGTCGAGGAGATGTCCGGCAGGCCCGGTCCGCCCTTCAGCAGCCACCACATCGCGAACGGCAGCAGCACCAGATACGCCAGCGTCCAGCGGCGGTCGATACGCTTGATGTAGAGCAGTGGAAAGACCCCCGCGGCCAGGGCGAAGGCGATGTCGACCCGCCAGCGCTGGGTCTCGGGGTAGAAACCGTAGACGAACAGCCCCAGGCGCTGGGTGATCGGTAGCCAGCAGGCGCCATCGCCGGTGCAGTCGGCCTGGCTGGTGCCGACGAAGGTGGCCGAGAACACCAGCCAGTCGAGTGCGACGTAGGCGAACCAGCCGCTCAGGATGAGCGTAGCCAGCGACAGTAATGCTTGCAGCGGAGAGGGGAACAGCTGCCGCCGTGCCCAACGCCAGGCCCGGCTGGCCACACGTGGCGGTAGGGTCTGCGATGAAGTCGGCGTGGAGAGCGTCGTTGTCGTCATGTCACAAACCTCAATGCGTGCGCAGGCCGACACGGTGGTTGTAGAAATTCATCAGCGCGGATGTCACCAGGCTGAAGACGCAGTAGGTCGCCATCACCAGTGCGATGCACTCGATCGCTTGCCCGGTCTGGTTGAGCGTGGTGCCCCCGGTCGACGAGACCAGTTCCATGAAACCCACCACGACGCCGAGCGAGGAGTTCTTGATGATGTTGAGATAGGTGCTGGTGACCTGCGGAATCATGGGATAGATCGCCTGCGGGATGATCAGCTTGGCCATCGCCTTGCGCGGACGGAAACCCAGGGCGTCCGCGGCTTCGTACTGCCCGCGCGGCACCGACTGGATCGCCCCGCGCACGATTTCGGCGATATAGCTCGAGCTGTAGATCGACAGCGCCAGCCACAGCGCCAGCAGTTCGGGTGTCAGCGCCACGCCGCCGGCAAAGCTGAAGCCGTGCGATACCGGTACGTCCCACTTCCAGTGGGCGTCGCTGATCAGGTAGCACAGCAACGGCAGGGCGATGGCGCCGCCGAGGATCGCCGGCCAGCGCGACGGCCCCAGCCCCTTCCAGGGCTGACGGGCGAGATAGCGCCCCATGGCCAGACTACCCAGCAGACCCCCTAGGCAGAGCCACAGCAGACCCCAGCCGACCAGCGAACCGTCGCTGGCCCAGGGGATGGTCAGCCCGCGATTGCTGAGGAAGGCGACGTCGAAGAGCTCGATCGCCTGGCGCACGCTGGGCAGGGCGAGCACCAGGCTGTACCACCAGATCAGATGGACCACCAGCGGGACGTTGCGCAGGAACTCGACCAGCAGATAGCTCAGGCGGCTGATCAGCCAGTTGCCCGAGACCCGGCAGACGCCGAGCAGCACACCCAGCAACGTGGCCAGCGCGATGCTCATGAGCGACACCAGCAAGGTATTGAGCAATCCCACCAGATAGGCGCGGAAATAAGTGTCGTTGGGCGTGTAGTCGATCAGATGGAAGGTGATGTCGTAGCCGGCGCGATCGGCGAGAAAACCGAACCCGGAAGCGATGCCCTTGGCATCGAGATTGACGCTCGCCTCGTGGATCAGCCAGTAGAAGACCGCCGCCACCAGCAGCAGCACGGCCCCCTGCTGCACGGCGCTGAGCACGCGAGCGTTTTGCAGACGTCGAGTCACGAACATGGAAAAATCCCAAGCCGCCCGCTGCGGGCGGCACGGTCGGGGTCAGCGGATCGGCGCGGGGTAGATCAGCCCCCCGTCGGTCCACAGACGATTGAGACCACGCTCGAATTTGAGCGGCGTGTCGGGGCCAACGTTGTTGGCGAAGATCTCGCCATAGTTGCCGACCTGCTTGATCGCCTGGTAGGCCCAGTCGTTGCCGAGACCGAAGCGTTCGCCGATGTGTCCGTCGGTGCCCAGCAGACGGGCGATCTTGGGATTGTCGGCGACCGGGGCGTCGCGCATCTGGTCGACGTTGGCCGAGGTCACGCCGAGCTCTTCGGCGTTCATCAGCGCGAAGGCGGTCCAGGTCACGATGTCGCGCCACTGGGCGTCACCCTGGGAGACGTAGGCGCCCAACGGCTCCTTGGATATGATGGTCGGCAATATGGTGTAGTCGTCGGGGTTGGCGAACAGGGTGCGCCGCGCCGCCAGACCGGTCAGGTCGTTGGTGATAGCGTCGCAGCGACCTTTCTGGAAGGCGCTGTATAGCTCGCTGCTCTTCTCGATCACCACCGATTTGTAGTTCAGTCCCTTGCGTCCGAAGTAGTCGGCGAGATTCTGCTCGGAGGTGGTGCCGGGGGAGAGACAGAAAGTGGCACCGTCGAGATCCTCGATCTTGCTGATGCCGAATTCGGCGTGGGTCATGAAACCCTGGCCATCGTAGAACCAAGGCGTGGTGAAGTCGGCGCCAAGATTGGCATCCCGCGAGGCGGTCCAGGTGGTGGAGCGCGACAGAATGTCGATCTCTCCGGAGGAGATCGCGGTGAAACGGTTCTTCGACGAGGTGCTGACGTACTCGACCTTGCTGGCGTCTCCCAGCGTCGCGGCGGCGACGGCGCGGCAAAGGTCCACGTCCATGCCTTTCCAGTGACCGTCGTCGCTGAGGTACGAGAAGCCGGCCTTGTCGCTACTGACGCCACAGCGAATGGAGCCACGCTGCTGGACGTCCTGAAGCGTACCGGCCTGCGCCGCCCCGGCAATGCAGGGACCGGCCAGCAGGCCGATGAGCGATAGAGTCGCCGTCAGGCATTTCTTGTTATGCATGATCGAACCTTTCGATTGTAATGTGTCCGGGAAAGCGCTTTTGGCGTTGGAACGATTTCGGTTTTTTGCGCTATCTTCCCGGGTCAAGTTACGTAGAATCGATAGGAGAGAACAGCAGCGATTGATCCGGGAAGTTGCATCCACCATCGAACATTTGAATAACCTAATATGGAAGTCGCCTGGTACGCCGATTTTCTGGCGCTCGCCGATACTGGCAAGTTCACCGCCGCCGCGGAATTGCGGAACTGCTCCCAGTCCGCGCTGAGTCGGCGTATTCGGCTGCTCGAGAAGCAGTTGGGCGTGACGCTGGTCGATCGGCAGTCCACGCCGGTGAGGCTGACCGCCGCCGGCGATGCGCTGCTGCCCACGGCCCTGGAACTGGTTCGTCTGGCCAAGGAGTGCGAGCAGAGTGTCAAGGTCATAGATCGACCGTTGACGTTTGCCTCTTTGCACACGCTGGCCTGCAATTTCTTCCCGCAATGGATTTCCCGCTATACCAGCGCCAGTAACCCGCTGTATACGCGGATCGATACCGGCCACAAGACCACCGAAAACTATTACATGGCGCTGATGTCGGGGCGCTGCGATTTCATTCTGTTCTATCGCGACGAGGAGTCCGAACGCTATTTCCAGCGCGAGGATTTCGAAGTGCTGTCGCTGGGGCACGACGAGCTATATTGGGTCGGAACGCCCTCACTGGCCGCTGATTGCCTGACGGGGGACAGCGCCATTCCCTGGCTGACCTACTCGCGTAGCGCGCAGTTGCACGCCCTGTCGCGCGACCAAGTCAGTCGTCACCCGCAGCCGCACCGGCTCAAACGAGCATTCGAAGCCACGGTGTCGGAAGCGCTCAAGCCGATGGTCGCCATGGGTCACGGCATTGCCTGTATGCCGCACAGCATGGTGGCCACGTCGATCGAGGACGGCAGTCTCGTGCGCCTCTATCAGGATATGCCGTCGGAACATCTCGAGATCATTTTGGTCCGCTGGCTGGGCAATCGAAACTTGACGGCTGACACGTTCTGGCAGGTATTGAGCGAAGATCGCGGGACGATCGCCGGCGCCTCATAACGCTGTCTATTGCGTGAGAAAGAAGAGGGGCAGTCCGGTTTGGATTGGTTGGTCGGCAACGAGGTGTCTACGCTGACAGCCTTCTCCTCTTCCTTTTCCGTCAGTCAGGAGTCTATTCATGCATCCGGTCGCCCATACGGTCGTCGTCGGCGTCATCAGCTATCTGGTCCTGATCGCCATCATCCGGCTCTCCGGCAAGCGTACGCTGTCGAAATGGAACGCCTTCGATTTCGTGGTGACCATCGCGCTGGGCTCGACGCTGTCGACGGCACTGGTGTCCACGCAGGTATCGCTGGCGCAAAGCATCACCGCCTTTCTGCTGATCGTCGTGCTGCAGTTCGCGATCACGTTCACCTCGGTGCGCTCCCGCGCGATCAAGAATCTGGTCAAGTCGCAACCGACGCTGCTGCTTTTCCGGGGGCGTTTTCAGCAGGCGACCATGACCCGGGAGCGTGTCGTCGAAGCCGAGGTGTGCGCGGCCATCCGCGAGAGCGGTATCGCCGACGTCGAGTGCGTCCATGCCGTGGTGCTGGAGACCGACGGCACTTTCAGCGTGATCCCGGACGCCGGCCGCAGCGACTCGGCGCTGCAGGGGGTGGTGGGACTGCCGTCTTCAAGGGGCTGACCGCAACCCGGGTATCCGCAGCGGCGCTCGGCTCAGCGAATCTCCTGTGTCGATGGCGGCGAGGCCTCCGCTTCCAGGAAGCCGCCCGACTGACGCCGCCACAGCCGCGCGTAGAGACCGTTCTGGCGAATCAATTCGGCATGGCTGCCCTGTTCGACGATGCGTCCGCGCTCCATTACCACCAGGCGGTCCATGGCCGCAATGGTGGAGAGGCGATGAGCGATGGCGATCACCGTCTTGCCCTGCATCAGCTGGTCGAGGTTCTCCTGGATCGCCGCCTCGACATCGGAGTCCAGCGCCGAGGTGGCTTCGTCGAGGATCAGGATCGGGGCATCCTTGAGCATCACCCGGGCGATGGCGAGACGCTGGCGCTGGCCGCCGGAGAGCTTGACCCCGCGCTCGCCGACGTGGGCCTCGAAGCCCTCGCGACCGTGGACGTCGCGCAGCGACTCGATGAAGTCCGAGACATGGGCCTGCTTCGCCGCCTGCCATGCCATCTCGTCGGTGGCGTCGGGGCGGCCGTAGAGCAGATTGTCGCGCACCGAACGGTGCAGCAGCGAGGTATCCTGCGTCACCATGCCGATCCGTGCGCGCAGGCTCTCCTGGGTCACGTCGGCGATGTTCTGGCCATCGATGCGAATCGCGCCGCCTTCCAGCTCGAAAAAACGCAACAGCAGGTTGACCAGGGTCGACTTGCCGGCACCGCTCGGGCCGATCAGGCCAATCTTCTCGCCGGGCCGGATGGTCAGCGACAGGTCGTCGATCACGCCGCCGCCCTTGCCGTAGTGGAAGCGGATATGGTCGAACGCGATCTCGCCGCGATCGATGGCGAGCGGCCTAGCCTCGGGGGCGTCCTCGATCTGGCGCGGCAGCGACAGCGTCGCCATGCCGTCCTGGACCGTGCCGATGTTCTCGAACAGGCCCGACACTTCCCACATGATCCACTGCGACATGCCCCACAGCCGCATCACCAGCCCCAGCGCCACGGCGACGGCGCCCACGCTGATCGCTTCTCCCAGCCACAGCGCGATGGACAGCCAGCCGACGCTGAAGAGCAGTAGCGCATTGAGCAGGTAGAGCATCCCGTAGAGCCCTGTCACCAGCCGCATCTGGCGATAGACGGTGACCAGGAAGCCGTGCATGCCTTCCTTGGCGAACGAGGCCTCCCGCTGGGCGTGGGAAAACAGCTTGACGGTCTGGATGTTGCTGTAGCTGTCGACGATGCGCCCCGTCATGCGCGAACGGGCGTCGGCCTGGGATTTCGACACCCGGCCCATGATCGGCACGAACACCCGCAGCAGCACCAGGTAGCCGGCCAGCCACACCACCAGCGGCATCGCCAGGCGCCAGTCGGCATTGCCCACCAGCAGCAGCGTGCCCAGGAAATAGACGCTGACGTAGTTGAGCACGTCGAACAGCTTGATCACGCATTCGCGCACGGCCAGCGAGGTCTGCATCACCTTGGTGGCGATGCGTCCGGCGAACTCGTCCTGATAGAAATGCATCGACTGGCGCAGCAGGTAGCGATGCGCCTGCCAGCGGATGCGCATGGGGAAGTTGCCCATCATCGTCTGCTGCTGGAACAGCGAGTGCAGCCACACCAGGCCGGGCAGCAGGATCAGTACGACGAAGGCCATGCCGGCCAGTTTCCAGCCCTGATTGGCGAGGAACGTTTCGCGATCCTGGGCGGCAAGCCAGTCGACGATGTTGCCGAGAAAGCCGAACATCCACACCTCGATGCCGGCGATCAGTGCCATCAGCGCCGTCGCCGTCAGCAGGTACGGCCAGGCACCGCGGGTGTAGTGGAGGCAGAAGGCGACCAGAGTCTCGGGTGGGCGCTGGGGCTCCTGCGGCGGAAAGGGATCGAGGCGGTTTTCGAACCAGCGAAACATGGCAATCCTGGAGTCTTGTTGCGTGATCGGGGTGACGACACGCGAGCGCTGGCGATCAGTCGCTCGGGTGCGGCGGTAAAGCCGTGATTGTACGCCGGTTCGGTTACCCCGGAGTCATCGATTGGCGCCAGCCGCGGACGGGAGGACCTCGGCGGCTGGCGGCGCTCGTCGGCGGTCGAGCGCTGCTCGGGCTCGGATCGAAGGTGTCGGATGGCATGGCGGCGATCTCTTGCGGCGATATGGGAATTTCTGCACTCTAATTCCTCAAGCAAGCTTGAGGTCAAGCGCGGAACATGACGATGAAGATGCCGCGGAGGGGGTCGCTCTCCGCCACCAAACAGGCTTTGAGCGTCGGCGATGTGGCCCGGCGCAGCGGCGTGGCGGTATCGACGCTGCACTTCTACGAAACCAAGGGGCTGATCCAAAGCTGGCGCAATGCCGGTAATCAGCGGCGTTACACCCGGGACGTATTGCGCCGTGTGGCCGTGATCAAGATCGCCCAGCGCACCGGGGTACCGCTGACGGAGATCCGCGAAGCACTGGCGGCGCTGCCCGACTCGCGCACGCCGACGGCGGCGGACTGGCGGCGGTTGTCGCAACGCTGGCGGGTGGCGCTGGATACGCGCATCGCCCATCTCACCCAGCTGCGCGACCAGCTCGACGGCTGCATCGGTTGCGGCTGTCTGTCGCTGTCGCAGTGTCCGCTGCGCAACCCGGGCGACGTGCTGGGCGGCGACGGCGAGGGGGCGCAGCGGTTGGAGCGATGACGCCGGCAACCGGGCTCAGGTCTCGAACGGCAGTACCGCGGTGTAGACGGCCAGGAAGTGACAGACACTGCCGCCGATCACGAACAGGTGCCAGATCGCGTGATGGAACGGAATCGCCCGGATGGCGTAGAAGATCACGCCCACGGTGTAGGTGATGCCGCCAGCCACCAGCAGGGCGAGGCCGGTGGGGGATAGCTGTGCGGTGAGGCTGTCGGAGGCGATCAGGATCAGCCAGCCCATGATCAGGTAGATGAACACGCGCAGTATGCCGAACCGGTGGGGCCAGATCAGACGCAGCGCGATACCCCCGAGCGCCAGGCTCCAGATGACGGCGAACAGCGCCCAGCCCATCGGCCCGCGCAGGTTGACCAGCAGGAATGGCGTGTAGGTGCCGGCGATCAGCAGGTAGATGGCGCAGTGATCGAAGGCCTGGAAGACGCGCTTCAGGCGCTGGCCGCGAAAGCCGTGATAGAGGGTCGAGGCGGTGTAGAGCAGCAGCAGGCAGCTGCCGTAGAGCGAGACGCTGACGATCTTCCAGGGGTCGACGTGGGCGGCGATGCTGGCGAGCACGATCAACACGATCATGCCGACGAGACTCAGTGCCGCGCCGATGCCGTGGCTGATGCTGTGCAGCCACTCCTCGAGGCGGGTGAACTCGCCGGATTCAGGGTGACTGGAGGGTTCTGGCGGCAGATCTGACATGATTTTCGAAACCTCACTGCAATCGAGGCGGCTGCCGCCACGGCGGCAGAATTCGGAAAGCTGTCTTCTGTGACTGAATCGAGACATCGGGGTTCAGTCCGTGCGGCCATGATGACGCCGATGTGACGCCGGTAAGAAGTCCGGCCGCGAGGAGCGCTCGCTCAGGCGTCGCGCTCGATATCCACGTCGCTGGCGGGCGTGAAATCGTCGAGATCCATCATGTGATCGAGCTTGCCGACCTTGGTGGTCAGGTAGTGCTCGTTGAACGGATTGCGACCGGTGGTGATCGGCAGGCGTTCGTGGATCTCGACGCCATCCTGGCTCAGCGCCTCGACCTTGCGCGGGTTGTTGGTCATCAGCCGCAGCGACCGGATGCCAAGGTGTTCCAGCATCGGCACGCAGATATCGTAGCGGCGCTGGTCGGCACCGAAACCCAGGCGCTCGTTGGCTTCGACGGTGTCGGCGCCATCGTCCTGCAGCGCATAGGCACGGATCTTGTTGAGCAGGCCGATACCGCGGCCTTCCTGGCGCAGATAGAGCAGGGCGCCGCGCCCCTCGTCGGCGATCCGCTTGAGCGCTTCCTGGAGCTGATAGCCGCAGTCGCAGCGCATCGAGAACAGGGCGTCGCCGGTCAGGCATTCGGAGTGCACCCGCGCAAGGACCGGTGTCGGCGTGGTGACGTCGCCAAGGGTGAGCACGACGTGCTCCTTGCCGGTGGCCTCTTCCTGGAAGCCGTGCAGCATGAACGTCGCCCAGGGGGTGGGTAGTTGCGATGCGGCGATGAAGCGGATCGTCACGATGACCTCGCGATTGGGAGGGGCTCCGGCGTCGAATGCCGGCCGAGAGCGCCGGGCAATTAAAAGGGCGGCATTATAACAGGCCTGGCGGCCGATCCGTTACAATGCCGGCAAATCTCGAACGCAAAAGGCCGTCATGACTCTGTCCCGTGATCTCCCGTCGCAGGCGCTTTCCGACGATGTCCAGCCGCCTGCGCTGCATAACGACCGCCTGCTGCGGGCGCTGGCCCGCCAACCGGTGGACCGCACGCCGGTCTGGATGATGCGACAGGCGGGCCGCTACCTGCCGGAGTATCGCCAGACCCGGGCCCACGCCGGCAGTTTCATGGATCTGTGTCGCAACGCCGAGCTGGCCTGCGAAGTGACGCTCCAGCCTCTCGAACGTTATCCGCTGGACGCGGCGATTCTGTTCTCGGATATCCTGACCATCCCGGACGCCATGGGGCTCGGGCTCTATTTCGAGACCGGCGAAGGGCCCAAGTTCCGCAAGACGGTGCGCTCCGCTGCCGACGTGGCTGCCCTGAGCGCGCCGTCGGCCGAGAGCGATCTCGACTACGTGATGAACGCCGTCGCCACGATCCGTCGCGAGCTCAACGGCCGCGTACCGCTGATCGGCTTCTCCGGCAGTCCCTGGACACTGGCGACCTACATGGTCGAAGGCGGCTCCAGCAAGGATTTCCGCCATCTCAAGGCGATGCTCTACGGCGATCCCGACACGCTCCATGCCTTGCTGGGCGTACTGGCCACGGCAGTGACCGACTATCTCAACGCCCAGATCCGAGCCGGTGCCCAGGTGGTGCAGATCTTCGATACCTGGGGGGGCGCCCTGTCGACGCCCGCGTACCGCGAATTCTCCCTGGCCTACATGCAGCGCATCGTCGATGGCCTGATCCGGGATCACGACGGCCGCCGCGTGCCGGTGATCCTGTTCACCAAGAACGGCGGGCAGTGGCTCGAGTCGATCGCCGACAGCGGCTGTGACGCGGTGGGCCTGGACTGGACCACCGAGCTGAGCGACGCCCGCCGGCGCGTCGGCGACCGTGTGGCGTTGCAGGGCAATCTCGACCCCAACGTGCTGTTCGCGCCGCCGTCGCGAATCCGCGAGGAGGTCGCCCGCATCCTCGAGAGCTTCGGTCCGGGCGAGGGCCACGTCTTCAACCTGGGACACGGCATCAGCCAGTTCACCGATCCGGATCACGTCACCGCGTTCATGGACGCCCTGCATGAGCTCAGCCCCGCCTATCATCGCTGAGTCCACCGGCGGCGAGGCCGGGGACGGCCTGCTGCTGTTCGATGCCGACTGCCCGTTCTGCCGGCGCTCGGTACGCTGGCTGCTGGCTCGCGAGCGCCCGGACAGCCGACTGCGCATCTCCGGGCTGAAGGGGGCGGTCTCGCGCCGGCTCGGCGAGCATTTCCGGATCGACTTCGCGCGGTCCGACAGCATCTGGGTTTTCGTCGACGGCGCGCCCAGCCGCAACAGCGACGCCGCCTGGCGTCTGGCCACCCGGTTGCGGGGCGGGTGGCGGCAGCTCGAGTGGCTGCGCTGGATCCCGCGTCCCCTGCGCGATGGGGGCTACCGTTTCATCGGCGACCACCGACATCGGCTCTCATCGCTGGGCGCCCCGCGCCTCGAGGATCACCCACGCTGGGTGGATCGTCTGCCTGCCGGGCTCTGTCGTCGCTGCGGGTTGCCTGCCGAACTGGCGGACGCGCCGTGAGCGAAATGCGACGCCGCCGCGAGTGGGGCAAGAGCATGTCGCCGCGTATCCGGCGCACCGCCGCGGCGCTGCTGACGCTGGTGTGGGCCGCCGGGATCGCCTGGGGGAGCCTGAGTCCCGCGGGGGACTTGCCGCAGCACCTGCCCTGGGACAAGTTCAATCACTTCATCGCCTACGCCGGCCTGGCGACCGGGCTGCGTGTCGCGGGGTGCCGCTGGCTGCTGGCCTGGCTGGCGGCGGTCGCGTTCAGCGTCGTCGTCGAGTACCTGCAGCTGTGGGTGCCGGGACGTCAAGGCGGCGACTGGGCCGATATCCTCGCCAACTCGCTCGGGGCCAGCGTCGCCCTGTTGGGACTGTCCATGGCCGGGATGTGGTGCCGACGCGGTCGCGGGATTCAACCATAGTCGAAGATCGCTTCGCGATGCCTTGATGGCCATTCGCGCCGGAAGGGGCTCGTGAGCGGGCACCATCATGGTGCGGCTGTGTTATTTAAGCACTGTTTTGAAACAATTTGTTGTCACTGCGTCGGCTCCGGATGCCGGGCGGACCCGATGTGCTCGTAGGCGACGGCGCTAGGATAGCGTTGAAACAGGGTTTTACGGCCCTTGGCGCGAAAGTGGAACGAACTTTGCTAATTTCATCTGGCATGTTCCGGCATGCACTCAAATGATAACGCGAGGGAGTTGATTCCATATGCGCCACAACAACAAAAGCCTGATCGTACTGCCAGCCGCCCTGCTTGCCGCGGCTGCCGTGACCCCTGCTCAGGCTGCCACTTTGGATGATGTCAAAAGCAGCGGCGAATTCACCTGTGGCGTCAGCACGGGTCTGACCGGCTTCTCCTCACCCGATGAAAACGGCAAGTGGACCGGCATCGATGTCGAGGTCTGCCGCGCCGTTGCCGCTGCCGTTCTCGGCGATCCGGAGAAGGTGGTGTTCTCTCCGCTCACCGCCAAGGAGCGCTTCACCGCCCTGCAGTCCGGCGAAGTCGACGTGCTGTCCCGCAACACCACCTGGACCGCCACGCGCGACAACTCCCTGGGTCTGAACTTCACTGGCGTCAATTTCTATGACGGTCAGGGCTTCCTGGTCCGCAAGGACCTGGGCATCGAGAGTGCCACCGAGCTCGATGGAGCCTCCATCTGCGTCCAGGCGGGGACCACCACCGAGCTGAACATGGCCGACTACTTCAAGGCCCATGACATGCAGTTCCAGCAGGTCGCGTTCGATACCTCCGACCAGACCGCTCAGGGTTTCGACAGCGGACGTTGCGACGTGCTGACCTCCGATTCGTCGCAGCTGGCCGCGCTGCGTCTGCAACTGGCGGATCCCGACGGCGTGGTGATTCTGCCCGAGCGCATTTCCAAGGAGCCGCTGGGCCCGGTCGTTCGCCAGGGTGACGACCAGTGGTTCAACATCGTCAAGTGGACGCTGTTCGCGATGCTCGACGCCGAAGAGCTCGGCGTGACCAGCGACAACGTCGACCAGATGCGCGACAACCCGCCGAACCCGGACGTGGCGCGCCTGCTGGGCAAGGACGGCACCTTCGGCGAGCAGATGGGCATCAGCAACGATTGGGCCTACAACATCGTCAAGATGGTGGGCAACTACGGCGAAGTCTTCGAGCGTACCGTCGGCATGGATTCTCCGATGAAGCTCGAACGTGGCATCAACGCGCTGTGGAACGACGGCGGCATCCAGTACGCCCCGCCGGTTCGCTGAGCGTCAACTCGTCCTCTCGACACCGCGCCCCTTCGGTCTGAGCGCCGGGGTGCGGTGTTTCTCAACGCTCGAGTAGAGACAACTCATGCTGCGTCCATCCACTACCCTGCCGCGACGGGGGCGGGGCCCCCTGTGGCGGAATCCCGCCATCCGCGCCCTGATCGTTCAGGCCGTGCTGTTCCTGGTCCTGGCGGTTTTCATCGGTTATCTGGTCCACAACACGCTGGTCAACCTCGAGGCCCGCGGTATTCAGACGGGTTTCGGCTTTCTCGAAGGGCGAGCCGGTTTCTCGATTCCGCAGACGCTGATCGACTACACCAGCGATAGCACCTACGGCAAAACGTTCGTCATCGGTCTGCTCAACACGCTGCTGGTATCGGCACTGGGGATCGTGGCGGCGACGATCATCGGCTTCCTGGTCGGCATTGCCCGTCTGTCGCCCAACTGGCTGCTGGCGCGTCTGGCGACGATCTACGTCGAGGCTTTCCGCAATATCCCGCTGCTGGTCCAGATCCTGTTCTGGTACTACGCCGTGCTGCGGGCGCTGCCATCGCCGCGACAGAGCCTGTCGCTGTTCGATGCCTTCTTCTTCAACGTGCGCGGCATGGTGATGCCCGATCCGCAGCCGCTCGAGGGCTTCTCCGCGACGCCCTGGGCGCTATTGATCGCCGTCGTCGCCGTCTTCCTGTTCGGCCTGTTCGCCAAGCGGCGCCAGGCGAGAACCGGCCAGGCGCTGCCGGTCTACTGGATCGGCGCGACTGTCGTCATCGGCCTGCCGCTGATCGTCTTCCTCGCCACCGGGTCGCCGCTCGACTGGACGCTGCCGGAATTGACCGGTTTCAACTTCCGCGGCGGGATCAATATCCTGCCGGAGCTGCTGGCGCTGTGGCTGGCGCTGTCGATCTACACCGCGGCCTTCATCGCCGAGATCGTGCGTTCGGGCATTCTGTCGGTCTCCCATGGCCAGACCGAGGCGGCGCGCTCGCTGAGCCTGCCGGAGACCATCACCCTGCGCAAGATCGTCATCCCCCAGGCGATGCGGGTCATCGTTCCGCAGATGACCAGCCAGTATCTCAACCTGATCAAGAACTCCTCGCTGGCCACGGCGATCGGCTACCCGGACCTCGTTGCCGTCTTTGCCGGCACCACGCTGAACCAGACGGGGCAGGCGATCGAGATCATCGCCATGACCATGGCGGTCTATCTGGTCATCAGCCTGACGGTGTCGTTCCTGATGAACCTCTACAATGCGCGCACGCTGCTGAAGGAGCGTTGAGATGACGACTGACTCTACCTTCCGCACCCAAATGATCGAGGCGCGCGAGGCGCCCGACCAGAGCCGGGGCGTGCTCGGCTGGTTCCGGGCCAACCTGTTCAACGGCCCGATCAACAGCATCGTTTCGATCGTGGTCATCCTGCTGCTGGCGCGACTGGTCTGGCCATTCCTGGAGTGGGCGGTGATCGACGCCGACTGGATCGGCACCACCCGCGACGCCTGTACCGGCGAGGGCGCCTGCTGGGTGTTCATCTCGGCTCGCTTCGAGTCCATCATCTACGGCTTCTACCCCGAGGCGGCGCGCTGGCGAGTCGATATCGTCTTCGCGCTGCTGGCGATCCTGGTGGCCTGGCTGGCGGTCCCACGAATGCCACGCAAGAAGTGGGTCGCGCTGTTCACGCTGGTCGTGTTCCCGATCATCGCCTTCTTCCTGCTGGTGGGGGGCTCGTTCGGACTCGAATACGTGCCGACTCGTGCCTGGGGCGGGTTGATGCTGACGCTGACGATCGCCGTGGTGGGCATCGTTGGCTCGCTGCCGCTGGGTATCATCCTGGCACTGGGGCGGCGCTCGAAGATGCCCTTCGTCAAGGGCGTCTGCGTGATCTTCATCGAGTTCTGGCGGGGGGTGCCGCTGATCACGGTCCTGTTCATGGCCTCTGTCATGCTGCCGCTGTTCGTGCCGGGCGAACTGGATTTCGACAAGTTGTTGCGGGCGCTGATCGGGATCATGTTCTTCTGGAGCGCCTACATGGCGGAGGTGATCCGCAGCGGGCTGCAGGCGATCGGCAAGGGGCAGAACGAGGCGGGGCAGGCCCTGGGGTTGAGCTATTGGCAGCGCATGGGGCTGATCATTCTGCCGCAGGCGCTGAAGATGGTCATTCCGGGCATCGTCAACACCTTCATCGCGCTGTTCAAGGACACCTCGCTGGTGCTGATCATCGGGCTGTTCGATCTGCTGGCGATCATTCGCGCCGGCCTGACCGACTCCAACTGGCTCGGTTTCTCCACCGAGGGCTATGTGTTCGCGGCAGCGGTTTTCTGGATCTTCTGCTTCAGCATGTCCCGTTACAGCCAGTACATCGAGCGTCGTCTCAATACCGGACATAAACGGTGAGCGCGACAGGACTTCCGCCACTCGTGCCCACACACAACAAGATCGTCATCAGGAAATCATTGCCATGAGCGAAGCGACAGCGACTGAAACAACCGCACCCGGCAGCGACGGACCGATGATCGAAATCGATCATCTCAACAAGTGGTACGGCAGCTTCCACGTACTGCGCGACATCAACCTGACCGTGACCCGGGGCGAGCGCATCGTCATCTGTGGCCCCTCGGGCTCGGGCAAATCGACGATGATCCGCTGCATCAATCACCTGGAAGAGCATCAGCAGGGTTCGATCGTGGTCAACGGCGTGCCGATGACCAACGACGTCAAGCGGATCGAGCAGATTCGCCGCAATGTCGGCATGGTCTTCCAGCACTTCAACCTGTTTCCGCACCTGACGGTGCTCGAAAACTGCTGCCTGTCCCAGATCTGGGTGCAGAAGAAGCCCCGTGCCGAGGCGGAAAAGAGCGCCATGGAATATCTCGAGCGCGTCCAGATCGCCGATCAGGCGCTGAAGTATCCCGGACAGCTCTCGGGCGGCCAGCAGCAGCGCGTGGCGATCGCCCGGGCGCTCTGCATGCGTCCCGAGGTGATGCTGTTCGACGAACCGACCTCGGCACTCGATCCGGAGATGATCAAGGAAGTGCTCGACGTCATGATCGAGTTGGCCCACGAGGGGATGACCATGCTCTGCGTGACCCACGAGATGGGCTTCGCCAAGACCGTTGCCGACCGGGTGATCTTCATGGACCAGGGACAGATCATCGAGGAGGCGCCACCGACCGAGTTCTTCAACAACCCGCGCTCGGAGCGTACCCAGCTGTTTCTCAGCCAGATTCTGGGGCATTGAGGAGAAAATCGGATGGGTATCGAAAAGCTTTTCGTCTCGGGCGCTCCGCAGCCGATCGCACCGTTCTCCCACGCCTGCAGGGTCGGCGATCTGGTCTTCATCACCGGCCAGATGCCGACCGTGCCGGAGACCAACGAGATGCTGCTGGGGACGTTCACCGAGCAGACGCACCGGGT
>NZ_CALFQK010000072.1:0-13945 GCF_937921195.1 uncultured Salinicola sp. | reverse complement strand
GGCCGCGGGCGGCTGGGGTCGAGCCGGTAGTCGTCGACGCAGCGCCGCCAGGAGCGCTGGATGATCTCGCGCCCCGCCAGCGCCTCGCGCCCCTCGCCCAGGCGTACCAGCGTGGCGATGTGCTGGCGCTGTGCCTGCTCGAACCTGCCCGCTTTCATCAAGCCGAGTTCCATTCCGACGCCTCCTGCCGATGGCCAGTTGCCAGCCTGTGCGCTGTCTGGAAAGTCGACGCGCAAGGGTGTGTACGAAAGTCGGCGAGCGACGGCCAGTTTGGTGTCCAGACTACGCCCTCGCGGCTGGCTGACGCCCTTGTCCGTTGGTCGCAGCGCGTCCCCGGGCGTGACAGCTGTCACGCCCGAGTTAACAGCTGTCACGTAGAGCCGTTACACCCATGCCGCCGGCGTGCCATCTCCCTTCCGCCGCGGCCGGCTCCTGATGCACAAAATCCAGGCTCATCAACATCTTGGCATCTAAGACCAAAGCGCTAGTACGGCCTGGCACGCTTGCTGCACCACGTTGACGCGAGCGCTGTGTGCGCCACATCCAAGAGCACCAACAGGAGCAGCCCATGCCAGCATCCACCCCCACCCAGCAGGCCGCACAGTGGCTGGCGGATTTCGACGCCGCCCTGCGCGCCGGTGATATTCCGCGCGCCACCGCGCTGTTTCGCGACGACGGCTATTGGCGCGATCTGGTCGCCTTCACCTGGAACCTGAAGACCCTGGAGGGCCCGGCGGAGATCGCCGCGATGCTCGAGGCCACCCTGGCGCATACCGCCCCCGGCCAGTGGCAGCTCGACGGCGAAGCCAGCGAGAGCGATGGCGTGATCGAAGCCTGGTTCACCTTTGCCACCGGGATCGCCACCGGCAAGGGGCTGCTGCGCCTGAAGGCAGGCAAGTGCTGGACATTGCTGACCACGATGCAGGCGCTCGAGGCCTACCCAGAGCCGCGGGGTCACAATCGCCCCCAGGGCGCCGAGCACGGTGCCAACAAGGCGCGCGAGACCTGGCGTGAGGCGCGCGAGCGCGAGGCCGCCGAGCTGGGTATCACCCGCCAGCCCTACTGTCTGATCATCGGTGGCGGCCAGGGCGGCATCGGCCTCGCCGCCCGTCTGCGCCAGATGAACGTGCCGACCCTGGTGATCGACAAGCACGAACGCCCCGGCGATGCCTGGCGCAAGCGCTACAAATCGCTGTGTCTGCACGACCCGGTGTGGTACGACCATCTGCCCTATCTGCCCTTCCCCGACAACTGGCCGGTATTCGCGCCCAAGGACAAGATCGGCGACTGGCTGGAGATGTACACCCGGGTGATGGAGCTCAACTACTGGTCCAGTACCGAGTGCGAGAGCGCCAGCTTCGACGAGGCCAGCGGCGAGTGGACGGTGAAGGTGGTGCGCGACGGTGAGCCGTTGACGCTCAAGCCCAAGCAGTTGGTGCTCGCCACCGGCATGTCCGGCGTGCCCAACGTGCCGCACTTCCCCGGGGCCGACGACTTCGCCGGCGAGCAGCACCACTCCAGCCGCCACCCCGGCCCCGACGCCTACCGCGGCAAGCAGGTGGTGGTGATCGGCGCCAACAACTCGGCCCACGACATCTGCGCCGCGCTGTGGGAGAACGACGCCGACGTGACCATGGTGCAGCGCTCCTCGACCCATATCGTCAAGTCCGACTCGCTGATGCAGCACGCCCTCGGCCCGCTCTACTCCGAGGAGGCGCTGGCCAGCGGCATCACCACCGACAAGGCGGACCTGATCTTCGCCTCGATCCCCTACCGGCTGCTGCCCGACTTCCAGCGCCCCGCCTTCGACGCCATCCGCGAGCAGGATGCCGACTTCTACCGGCGTCTCGAACGGGCGGGCTTCCTGCTCGACTTCGGCGCCGACGACTCGGGGCTGTTTCTCAAGTACCTGCGCCGCGGCTCCGGCTACTACATCGACGTCGGCGCCAGCGAGCTGGTCGCCAGCGGCGAGATCAAGCTGCGCAGCGGGGTCGACGTGGCCCGTATCAACCGCCACTCGGTGAGCCTGAGCGACGGCAGTGACCTGCCCGCCGACCTGATCGTCTACGCCACCGGCTACGGCTCGATGAACGGCTGGGCGGCGGAGATCATCTCGCAGGAGGTCGCCGACAGGGTCGGCAAGTGCTGGGGCCTGGGCTCGGATACGCCCAAGGATCCCGGCCCCTGGGAGGGCGAACTGCGCAACATGTGGAAGCCGACCCAGCAGCCGGCGCTGTGGTTCCACGGCGGTAATCTGCACCAGTCACGTCACTACTCGCACTATCTGGCGCTGCAACTGAAGGCGCGTCTCGAAGGTCTCGAGACGCCGGTCTACGGATTGCAGCCGGTCCACCATCTGGCGTGATCGCCAACCCACAGCGGCAGGAGAGACGACATGAGTGAACAGCACATGAAGGCGGCCCGTTGGTACCAGGCACGCGATATCCGCGTCGAGCAGATCGAGGTTCCAACCCTGGACGACCCGCACCAGGTCAAGGTGAAGGTCGCCGCCTGCGGCATCTGCGGCAGCGATCTGCACGAGTACGCCGCCGGGCCGATCTTCATCCCGGTGGACTCGCCGCACCCGTTGAGCCATGACCGGGCGCCCATCGTCATGGGCCACGAGTTCGCCGGCGAGGTGGTCAAGGTGGGCAGCGCGGTGACCCGGGTGGCGGTGGGCGACCGGGTGGCGATCGAGCCGATTCTCTCCCCCCACCGCGACGGCGCCTATCTGATGGAGCGCTACAACTTGAGCCCGCAGCTAGGTTTCCACGGGCTCTCCGGCGGTGGCGGCGGCTTCGCCGAGTACACCGTGGTCGGCGAGCACATGGTGCATCGGCTGCCCGAGGGTCTCTCCTTTGAGCAGGGCGCGCTGGTCGAGCCCGCCGCGGTCGGCCTGCACGCGGTGCGCCAGAGTTCGCTCAAGGCGGGCGACAGCGCGGTGGTATTCGGCGCCGGGCCGATCGGGCTGATGGTGATCGAATCGCTCAAGGCCGCCGGCGCGGCGTCGATTCACGCAGTCGAAGTCTCCGCCGCGCGCAAGCAGCGCGCCTATGAGCTGGGCGCGATCGTGCACGACCCCACGGAGGGCGACATCGTCGAGCGGCTGATCGCGGCCAGCGGCGGCGGCTTCGACGTCGCCTTCGAGGTCACCGGCCTGCCAGCGGTGCTCAACCAGTCGATCGCCAGCACCCACGCCGGCGGCGAGACGGTGATCGTCAGCATCTGGGAGTCGGAGGCGGCGATCCACCCCAACCAATTGGTGATCCAGGAGCGTACGCTCAAGGGCATCATCGCCTATCGCCATATCTACCCCGCGGTGATCGCGCTGATGCAACAGGGCTACTACCGCGCCGAGGATCTGGTGACCGCGCGCATCGCCCTGGATGACGTGGTCAGCCAGGGATTCGAGGCGCTGCTCGCCGACAAGGCGCAGGTGAAGATCCTGGTCGACCCCGGCGCCTGACCTGCCGCGGCACGCATCAGACAGACTCATCGCGCCTCTTCGATGCCAGCAACGCCTCGGCCGCTGTCCACAAGGCAGCGCCCAGGAGTGTGAGATCCTTCACAAGAAAGCCGGCAGTGACCGATTCCAGGCCGAGGTCCGGCGTCGTGAACAGGAAGCTTAGCGTACCCACCAGTGCAAACGCGGCCATCAAGCTCCCTAGCGCAGAGAGTTTGGGATAAGGCCGCCGCAGCGCGATGAGCACGGCCGTGATCACTTCGATCACACCGATCAGACTCGAGCCCCCTCGCTGCCCGAGCAAGGCATTGATCCACGAAAAGAATGGGCTGTTCTCAGTGAGCGGTGCTATCGCAGCGGCTTCGTAGGCGGTGAATTTAAACAGGCCATAGCCGAGAAAGATCAGCACCAGACTATAGCGAAGGATGACGAGACCGGCTGTAGCGATCAGCGGTTGCAGTTTATCGAGCGAGTTCATACGAGCTTCCGTGTGCCTTTTTAGTGGTAACGCGACGTGATCGATACAGCCATTCCTGTGCTTCGCGCCTGTAAACAGGTGCCGATCATCGCCCCTTTGTCAGATTCCCGCCCACCAGTCGTATCCCCTGTCCTCCCAATAGCCGCCCTTGCCACCGTGAATGTTCTTGAAGCTGTCGACGAGTTCCACCCGCATGACGTACTTGGCCTGCTTGTAGCCCAGCTGGCGCTCCGCTCGCAGACGCAGGGGCGCGCCGTTGGCTACCGGCAGCGCGGCATCGTTCAAGGCATAGGCGAGTATCGTCTGCGGATGATAGGCCTCGACCATGTCGAGACTCTCGTAGTAGAGATCGCTACCGCCGTAGGTGTGATCGGCACAGTGAAAGACCACGAACCTGGCCTGATCCCGCGGACGCACGCGATCGAGCAGGTCCGCCAGCGGCACGCCGGTCCACTGGCCGATGCAGCTCCAGCCCTCGACGCAGTCGTGGCGGGTAATCTGGGTTCGCGACGGCATCGCACCCAGCTCGTCCAGCGACAACGTCATGGGCTCCTCGACGAGACCGTCGATCGTCAGCCGCCAGTCGGCGAAATCGCTCTCCACCCAGGCTCGATAATAATCTTCCTGGGGATTGGTGGTGCCGTTGGGACGGAAGACCGGCGCGATCTGGCTCTTGTCGAACTCCTGCGCCAGCGCCTGCCGGGAGGCGATCAGCCGCTGCGCCTTGTAGGTCAGTTGCTCGACGCTACCCAGCGCGCGCTTCACCGACGCGTTGTCGGTAATCCGGTCGCAACCCGCCAGCAGGCTTCCCGCCCCCAACGCCGCCATGCCGGAGAGAAGCCGGCGCCGACTCCGATTCGGCCCGGACGATTCTGGCTTACTCATGAGAATCCTCCCGATTCACCGGCCCAGCCGGCCTTTCAGTGATGCGATAGCGCCCTGTCACCATCGAGCGCAGGTTGTTGAAGACACCCGAGACCAGCACCAGGGCGATATGCACGAAGAAAAAACCCACCAGCGAAAACGCGAAGATGAAATGCAGGGTTCTGGCGCTCTGCCGGCCGCCGAACAGCTCCGTCAGCAACGGCCAGGCCGCATTGATCGAGGGGGACATCGTCAACCCGGTGAGGATCATCATCGGTAACAGCACGAACAGCACCAGGACATAGGTGAGCTTCTGGATGCCGTTGTAGTCGGCTTCGTGATGAAAGCGGAACCGCGCGTGATCGACAAGCGTCCTGGGTATGGCTCTCAGCTGTCGCCGCGTCGGAAAGATCGAGCCTCGCCGATGACGACTGATCACGGTGTAAAGCAGGTACGCCACCACCGAAGGGGCAAAGATCCAGCCGGCGAGGAAATGCCAGTTTCTCCCCATCGTCAGCCACTTGTCCCCCGGCAGCGTCGCCCAACGGGGAAAGGCACGTTGGCGCAGCTGTCCATTGTCATCGGAGAGCCCCAGCACGCCAGTGGTATCGAGCGTGTAGCCGGCGACTCGTACCACACCCCGTTGTTCACCGTCGTTTCCGGCTTGGGCATGAATCGCGATGAAGGGGTCGGAGAAACCGGATTGCTCTCCCCAGTACAGCGCAGGGTGCGCGTTGAATATCTGCAGGCCGCTCATCAGCAGCACGATGAGACAGAGGAAATTGGTCCAGTGCCACAGCCGAGTACCCAGGCTATGGCGCTTGATCAACCGGGACGATTCCGAGGCTTCCGGCTCGGAGGCCGGCCTGGGACTGGAATCGGGCTTGGGATTGGCGACGGGGCCGATACCGGATGGCATGATTCACCTCGCTTTCACGCAGACGGCATCCGGCGGCCGTGGCCGCCGGAAGGCCATGGCTCAATTATCGTGATCCATGCTGTCCTGACCCATGGCGTCGTCGTGGCCCATGCTGTCCTGGCCCATGGCGTCGTCGTGGCCCATGCCGTCCTGGCCCATGGCATCGTCGTGGCCCATGCCGTCCTGGCCCATGGCGTCGTCGTGGCTCATGCCGTCCTGGCCCATGGCGTCGTCGTGGCTCATGCCGTCCTGGCTCATGCCGTCCTGGCTCATGCTGTCTTGCCCCATGGCGTCCTGGGACATGCTATCGGTTTGCGTTTCCTGGGCACTGGCAAGGCTCGTGAAGAACACGCCACCGCTCAACAACGTGGCACTCAATACCAGCAGGAACTTCGTTTTATTCGCGATCATGACCTTCTCCGTATTCCTTGTCGGTAGCCACCTCGGTAGCGAGGCGGTGATAGCAAGGTAATCGGGGATTTCGGGCCAATCATCACGAAACCATAACGTCCGACCGTCCCGCTCCAGGCGTGACATTCGCGTGATGACTCGGTCGGGCATCTCGGCTATGTTCGGTCCTTTGATCCTCCGGAGCGCGATATGCAACGCCCGATACTCTGCGTGGAGGACGATCCCGATATCGGGCGTCTTCTGGAGACCATACTGGCCGAGGCCGGCTACGCGGCCGAATGGGTCAGTACCGGTGAAGCGGCACTGTCGAGATGGGCGGAGTCGTCGATGGTGATCCTCGATCTGATGTTGCCGGGCATCGACGGCCTGCAGGTCTGCCGCGAGATCCGCCGGGAGGACGCCACCATCCCGCTGATCATGTTGACGGCACTTGCCGGCACCCGGGAAGTGGTCGAAGGCCTGGAAATCGGCGCCGACGACTACATCACCAAGCCGTTCGATACCGACATTCTGGTGGCGAGGATCCACGCGCTGATGCGGCGCCGGGAAGCGGTCGACGCACACAGGAGGCCCGACTCCCGTCCCGTCGTCGTGATGGATCTGGAGATCGACGTCACCCATCACCGCGCGACGCTGCATGGGCGCCCGCTCTCCCTGACCGCCAGAGAGTTCGCCCTGCTCGCGTTCTTTTCCCGCCACCCCGGCCGCGGCTTTTCCCGGGGCGAGCTGCTCGATGCCGTGTGGGGCGCGGAGTTCGACGGCTACGATCACACCGTCAACACCCACATCAACCGCCTGCGCAGCAAGATCGAGGACGACCCCGCCCACCCGCGTTACATCCTGACCGTGTGGGGCATCGGCTACCGCTTTACCGACCTTCCGGCATCGGCGGCCGAGTGATCATGTGGCCACTTCTCAGAAGAGCCTACCGCAGTCTCTATGCACGCATCGTCTTCATCTATCTGACCAGCATGATCGCGCTGTCCGCGGCGACCGCGCTGATCGCGGTCGATCAGTTCGACCAGTTGGGCCGCGAATGGCTGCAACGCTCCCAGATCCACATGGCGCGACAGTTGGCCCAGACCCTTCGAGCACCACTCAGCCAGGGTCTCGACGACGATCGGGTGCATACCGCCATCCAGCAGATCATGACCATCAACCCGTCGCTGTCACTATACGTTCTCGATGAGAACGGCCGGGTGGTCGGTGCCTACAGCGAGGGTTCGTGTGGTCTGGGGGAGCAGGTCAACCGGGGCGCCATCGCCGAACTGCTCTCGGAGATGCCCATGCTGCCGGTCTATGCGGACATGCCCTGCCAGGATGGCGAAGGGGTGTTCTCGGTAGCGCCGGTGACCTTCGGCCCCGAAGCCACACCGGGCTACCTGTTCGTGCGGCTGGAGGCCAATACCCAGGTATCGATGGCCAATATCTGGGAGACCAGCGGCATCACCCGGACCCTGCTCATCGCCACCGGCGTCGCCCTGCTGCTGACTCTGGTGGTGGGGCTTGCGCTGTTTGCGTTGCTGACCCGCCGGTTCACCCGGGTGACACGCGCCGTGCGCCACTTCGCCCGCGGCGACTACCGTCAACGCGTCCCCGACCGGATCGACGACGAGATCGGCCGCGTGGGCCGGGCCTTCAACGAGATGGCCGCCACCATCGAGGCGCAGGTGGAGGCGCTGCGCGACAACGACCGTCAGCGCCGGGAACTGGTCGCCAATCTCTCCCACGAATTCCGCACACCGCTGACGTCGCTGTCCGGCTACACCCGGCAACTGCTGCGCACCGCGACCTCCGCCGATGGCCGCGAGAGCCTCGAAGCCATTCGTCTCAACGTGGATCGACTGACACGGCTGGCCGCTCAACTGTCGCAGATGTCCCACGCCAATATCTCCGACCGGCCGCTGAGCCTCGAGTCCTTCTCTTTCGCCGAGCTGGCCAACGACATCGTCAGCAAGTTCCGGCCCAGAGCCGAGGAAAATGGCGTCTGCCTCGCGGTCGAGAACGAGGCCGACATGGCCCAGGTGGCCGCGGATGTCGAGCTGATCGATCACGCCCTGACCAACCTGGTCGACAATGCCCTGTTCGCCACCAATGCCGGTGGGCGCGTCACGATCCGTATCCTCCACCTGAATGCCGATACCCTCAAGATCGGCGTTCGCGACACCGGCATCGGCATGAAGCCCGAGGAGATCGCCCTGGTATGCCAGCGCTTCTATCGCACCGCCCACGGCCGCGAGCGCGGCGACGGGACCGGCCTCGGCCTGGCGATCGTCTCCGATGTGTTGAAACGTCACGACTCGAAACTGACCCTCGAGAGCAAGCCCGGCCGCGGCTCCTGCATCTGGTTCACGCTGCCGCTGGCGAAGCCGTGATAACCTGACCGGGACGGCGATCCCGGCTCGCCGGCTCTCACGGAGGCTTCTCATGACAGATCGTATACTCGTGTTCTACGGTTCCTACCGATCCGACCGCGCCGGCATCCGGCTGGCGGACTACGTGGTGCGCACGCTCGATGCCCAGGGTGCCGACGCCGAACTCATCGACGCCAAGGCCGTCGACCTGCCGATGCTGGACCGCATGTACAAGGAGTACTCCGCGGGCGAGGCCCCGGAGGCGATGGAGACGCTGGCGAACAAGATCCGCGACGCGGACGGCTTCATCTTCGTCACCGGCGAATACAACTGGGGCGTGCAGCCGGGGCTGAAGAATCTGACCGACCACTTCCTGGAGGAGTGGTTCTGGCGCCCGGCCGGTATCGTCAGCTACTCGGCCGGCCGCCTGGGCGGTGCCCACGCCAATCTCGCCTGGCGCGGCACCCTGGCCGAGATGGGCATGGTGGTCATCTCCAGCACGGTCACGGTCGGCCAGATCGGCAAGACTCTGGACGACACCGGGACGCCCGTCGGCGATGCCGGCAAATCCTTCGAACGCGCCTTCGGCCGATTTGCCGACGACCTGAGCTGGTGGGTCGAGGCAGGCAGGCGCCAGCGCGAGCATCGATCGCCGCCTTTCTGAGCCAACGCGTCAGAGGGTGTTTACAAATTCGGCGAGCGAAGGCAAGACAAGGCAAAATCGGCGAAAACGGACCGGGCTGGCGTTCCAGTTTACACGGGGTAAATGAGCATTTTGACCGGGCTCGCGTACGAGGCCGATTTTAACGCCGTATTGCCGAGCGCAGGCATTTTGTAAACACCCTCTTACACTGGTGTGACTATCCCGCCTGCCAGCGCGGGCGACGCCGGCCAAGGATTCGGGCCCGGCGTCGGCTTCATCGACAAGGAGTCTTCGACCTTCGCATGATCACCGATCCTCTCGTGTCAGTCGTCGCCCCGCGTGGGCAGTCGCCGCGACGATGAGCGACACCCGCCTCTTCCGCTCGCTGCGCGTCTACAACTACCGGATCTGGGCCGGCGGTGCGCTGGTCTCCAATATCGGCACCTGGATGCAGCGCGTCGCCCAGGACTGGCTGGTCCTGACCGTGCTCACCGACCACAACGCCAGCGCCGTCGGCATCACCATGGCGCTGCAGTTCGGGCCGCAGCTGCTGCTGTTGCCGTTCACCGGCTACGCGGCGGACCGCTTCGACCGCCGTCGGCTGATCATGCTGACCCAGGCCCTGCTGGGCCTGCTGGCGCTGGGGCTCGGCCTGGTCACCGTGACCGGCGCGGTCACGTTATGGCAGGTCTACGCCTTCGCCCTGGGGCTCGGCTGCGTCACCGCCTTCGACGGCCCGGCTCGCCAGGTATTCGTCAACGACCTGGTCGGCGAGACCTACCTCGCCAACGCCGTCGCCCTCAACTCGACCTCGTTCAACAGCGCGCGCATGATCGGCCCGGCGGTGGCCGGCGTGCTGATCGCCGCCATCGGCACCGGCTGGGTATTCCTCATCAACGCGGTCTCTTTCGCGGCAGTGCTGGGCTCGCTGTTCCTGCTGCGGGTCGAGCAGCTCCACACGCCGCTCAAGTCGGATCGTCGCGCCGGCGGGCTGCTGGAGGGCTTTCGCTATGTCTGGAGACGTCCCGACCTGAAGGCGATGATGGTCATGCTGTTCCTGATCGGCACCTTCGGCTTCAACTTCCCGATCTATATCTCGACCATGTCGGTCTCCATCTTCCAGGGTGGCGCCGACCAGTACGGCGTTCTCACCTCGGCGCTGGCGATCGGATCGGTGGGCGGTGCGCTCATGGCCGCCCGTCGGGAACGGCCGGACCTGCGCCTGCTGGGCATATCGACCCTCGCCTTCGGCGTCTTCAGCGCTTTGGCGGCGGTCTCGCCCAACGTCGTTCTGTTCGCCGCCATGCTGACCCTGACCGGATTCACGGCGCTGACCTTCAACACCTCGTCCAACGCGCTGATGCAGTTGACCACCGATCCCGCCATGCGCGGCCGGGTGATGGCACTGAGAATGGCGGTGATCATGGGCGGCACGCCCCTCGGCGCCCCCATCGTCGGCTGGCTGGCCGATCACGCCGGACCGCGCTGGGCCATGGCGGTCGCTGCCGCATCCGGCGTGATCGCGGCGGCGGTGGCGGCGCGGCTCATGTTCCAGCAGCGCCGCCGGGTCTCGTCATCCTGATCGGGAGAAACCGAGCGTCGTCATGAACCGCGGCCGGCTGTCGGCTCGTCGCGGGGCAACGCCTCCATCAGGGATCGCAGCGCCTTGAGAAAGCTCTCCAACACCAGGTTGGGCGGGCGCCCCTTACGGGTGATGGCATAGTAGCGGGTGGAATATTCGTAGCGGGTGGCGTACTCGAAGGTGTCGGGCGCGAGCCGCTTCATACGGCCGTGCTCGACCCAGCGCTGGGCGAAGTGCGTGGGCAGAAAACCGACATAGCTGCCGGTCAGCACCAGGAAGGCGACACCCTCGCGGTCCGTGGCGGAGGCCTTCGGCTTGAGCGTCTCATGCACGCGCTTGATCTCGGGTGTCTGGGCGTAGGAGGGAACCACGGCATCGAAGCACGCGATCTGCTGCGGCGTGGGCGCGTCGGCGTCGAAAAGCGGATGCCGGTCGCTGCAGTAGAGCGCCGACTGCTCGTCGTAGAGCGAGAGATAGTCGAGCCCCGGTACGCGCTTGAGTTCCGGCACCACGCCGGCATGCAGGCTACCGCCGAGTACCGCCATCTCGATGTCGTTGGGGGGCGCCATGCGGATATTGATGTGGACGTTGTCGCCGCGCGCCTTGAGCGCCCGCAGCGCCTCGGTGACATGCATGTTGGGCATGGTGACGAGATTGTCGGTGATGCCGATATTGAGCTCACCGGTCAGGCTGGAGTGCAGGCCGTTGACGCGGGTACGAAAATCTTCCACGGCGGCGAGCAGCTGCATGGTGGCCTCGAATACCGCCTGCCCTTCGCTGGTCAACTGGAAGCCGCTGCGGCCCCGCTGGCACAGCCGCATCGAGAGACGCGCCTCCAGATCGCTCATCGCCATGCTGATCGCCGCCCGGCTGATGTTGAGCTCGACCTCCGCCGACGAGAAGCCGCCGCACTCCACCACCTTGCGGAAGATGCGCAGCAGGCGCAGATCGACGTCCCCCAACTGCCCCATTAGCGTGATCTTGCGTGAACTCATGTCGGTACCTGTCGTTCCCGGCGCCCTATCGGCCGAACGCCCGCGAGTAGCGGGGAAAGTTAAGCAAAGCGTTTAGTGAAATTAAGCATACAGGGATTTATTGACGCTATCCTCCAGCCTCAATCTGGACCCTGGCCAATCGGGCAAGCGCTCGCCACCGCGCCCTGCCCGAGATTTTCCATCGTCGATTGATACCCAAAGGATCGAGATCACATGTCCGACACGCTGACTCACTTCGTCGACGGCAAGCGCGCCGCGCTGGACTCGACGCGCACCAGCCCGATCTTCAACCCCTCCACCGGGCAGCGCTCCGGCGAGGTTCTGCTGGCCTCCCGTGCGGATGTCGAGCGGGTCATCGCCTCGTCGCAGGCTGCGTTCGAACAGTGGTCGGCCTTCTCCCCCCTCAGGCGCTCCCGGGTCCTGTTCAACTACAAGTCATTGCTGGAGGCCCACGCAGACGAGCTCGCCCGGCTGATCTCCCAGGAGCACGGCAAGGTGTTCTCCGACGCCAAGGGTGAACTGACCCGCGGCCTGGAAGTGGTCGAGTTCGCCTGCGGCATGCCGCATCTGCAGAAGGGCGAGCACTCGCTCAACGTCGGCTCGGGCATCGACTCCTTCTCGCTGATGCAGCCGCTGGGCGTCTGCGCCGGCATCACCCCGTTCAACTTCCCGGCCATGGTGCCGCTATGGATGTTCCCGATCGCCATCGCCGCCGGTAACACCTTCGTGCTCAAGCCGTCGGAGAAGGACCCCTCGGCCACCCTGCGCATTGCCGAGCTGTTCAGTGAAGCGGGGCTGCCCGAGGGCGTGCTCAACGTGGTCAACGGCGGCAAGGAGGCGGTCGACACCCTGCTCACCGATCCGCGGGTGCAGGCGGTGAGCTTCGTCGGTTCCACGCCGATCGCCGAGTACGTCTACGCCACCGCCTCCGCCCACGGCAAGCGCGTGCAGGCCCTCGGCGGGGCCAAGAACCATATGGTGATCATGCCCGACGCCGATCTCGACCAGGCCGCGGACGCGCTGATGGGCGCCGCCTACGGCAGTGCCGGCGAGCGCTGCATGGCGATCTCGGTGGCGATGCCAGTGGGCGACGAGACCGCCGAGAAGCTGCGCGAGAAGCTGTTGTCACGGCTGGACGAGCTGCGCGTGGGCGAGAGCCTCACCGACGGCCCGGACCACGACATGGGACCGCTGGTCTCCCGCGCGCACCTGGAGAAGGTGAGCGGCTATATCGAGCAGGGCGTGCAGGAAGGCGCCGAGCTGGTGCGCGACGGCCGCCAGCTCCAGCACGACAGCGACGGTTTCTTCATCGGCGGCACCCTGTTCGACCACGTCAAGCCGGGCATGCGCATCTACGACGAGGAGATCTTCGGCCCGGTGCTGGTGATCGCCCGCGCCGAGAGCTTCGATGCCGCGGTCAAGATGGTCAACGACCACGAGTTCGGCAACGGCACCGCCATCTTCACCCGCGACGGCGACAGCGCGCGGCAGTACTGCGAGCAGATCCAGGTCGGCATGGTCGGGGTCAACGTGCCGATCCCGGTGCCCATGGCGTTCCACAGCTTCGGCGGCTGGAAGCGTTCGCTGTTCGGCGCGCTGCACGTGCACGGCGCCGACGGCGTACGCTTCTACACGCGCATGAAGACGGTCACCGCACGCTGGCCCTCCGGTCTGCGCGAGGCAACCAATCAGTACACCATGCCAACGCTGTGAGCAGCGCAGCCCGGACACCATGTGACAGGACAGGATTCCCCATGCACTCGATCGACAATCAGCAGGTGAAGGCGCTCGACCGCGCCCACGTGTTCCACTCCTGGTCGGCCCAGGGCGCGCTCGATCCGCTGGTGATCAAGAGCGGCGAAGGCTGCCGGCTGTGGGACTACGACGGCCGCGAGTACCTCGACTTCTCCAGCCAGCTGGTCAACACCAATATCGGCCACCAGCATCCGCGGGTGATCGCGGCGATCAAGGCCCAGGCCGACGAGCTGACCACCATCGCCCCCGCCCACGCCAACTGGATGCGCGGGCGCGCCGCCGAGAAGATCCTCGAACGCGCCCCGGCCGGCTTCGCCAAGGTGTTCTTCACCAACGCCGGCGCCGACGCCAACGAGAACGCCATCCGCATGGCGCGGGCGGTCACCGGCCGCGACAAGATCCTTTCGGCCTACCGCTCCTACCACGGCGGTACCGGCTCGGCGATCGCCGCCACCGGGGATTTCCGCCGTGTGCCCAACGA